>CAZCHB010000114.1:4957-6390 GCA_964498235.1 uncultured Planctomycetales bacterium | reverse complement strand
TTGATTCCGGTGCAGATGGCATTATTGTACCGATGGTCAGTAATGCAGTGCAGGTCAATGATATTATGTCATGGGTGAAGTATCCGCCCCTCGGTAAACGCGGCTTTGGTGTCGGCCGTGCGCAGGGGTATGGCTTCGATTTTGCTGAGTACACGAAAACCTGGAATGAGTCGTCAATTATTATTGCTCAGATTGAAAGCATTGATGCCGTCAATGATATAGAGCAGATATTGAATAATCCGCATCTTGATGGTGTGATGGTCGGGCCTTATGATATTTCTGGGTCATTGAATGTCCCCGGCCAGTTGGATCATCCTCAGGTGGTTGACGCGGGTCTACGTGTTGTTAATGCCTGCCGTGAGAAGGGAAAAAGCTGCGCCGCGCATGTCATTGAACCTAGTTTAGATCAAATGCGTCATGTCATTGGCAAAGGCTATACGTTTTTGATCCTATCTTCGGATTTGTTTGTGTTAAGTCAGTGGGCGCGGCAGATGGGGCAGAATATCCGTGCGTTATAAGGCCATTATTCTTGATTTTGACGGGGTTTTGGTTGAATCCAACGGCATTAAGGACAAGGCGTTTGAACATGTGTTTGCGGCTGATTATCCGGAATATTTGGATGCGATCAGGGCGTATCATAAGAGCACGACTTTAATCCGTTTTGAAAAGTTTAAGTTTATTGTCGAGCAGATATTAAAGAAGCCGTATACCCATGAACAAGAACATCGCCTGTCACGGGATTTTTCTGCGTTTTGTATCCAGCAGATCATTGATTGCCCTTGGGTAGCCGGCGCAAAAGAATTCCTTGATTATTTTAAAGGCCGTTTGCCGTTATATGTGGTATCAATGAATCCGCCTGAGGATTTAAACGCGATTATTAAAGAGCGCGGGATGGGGCATTATTTTAAAGCAGTTTATGCCGTGCCGGGATCAAAGACGGCTAAAATCAAAGACATTTGTGCGGCTGAGGGGATTTTGCCGCATGAGGCGGTTTATATAGGTGATACAGTTAGTGATTTTAACGCCGCACGTGAGGCCGGCGTTGTGTTTATCGGCCGTTTAAGTCAGTTTGATTTTCCAAAAGATATGTTTCCTGTATTTAAGGACATGTCAGGTGCTTGTCAATATCTAAATGGAGAATAGTGTGTCAGTTTATTTATCCCGAATATTTAATTTAAAAGGTAAAACAGCGGTTGTCATTGGTGCGGGAGGCCACTTATGTTCTGCCATGGCCATTGGTCTTGCGCGCTCGGGCGTATCGGTTGCCGTTGTTGATCAGAATGAGGAGTCCCGCGGTAAAATTGCCGCGCAAATTCGCCGTTATAATTCGAATGTTATTGATCTGCCAATCGATGTGACCGTAAAGAACGACCACGAAAAAGTTTTGGCGGCAGTGTTAAAGAAATTTAAGAAGGTGGATATTCTAATCAACG
>CAZCHB010000114.1:0-4947 GCA_964498235.1 uncultured Planctomycetales bacterium | reverse complement strand
GCAGGCATAAACGCGCCAACGCCGGTCATGAATATTGGTTATGACGAATGGCATGCGATTATTGACAGTCACGCGACAGCGACACTATTTGGCTGCCAGGTATTTGGGGCGTCAATGATAAAACGCCGCACAGGTTCTATCATTAATTTATCATCGGCTTCGTCAGGGCCCCCGTTATCGAAAGCATTTAGTTATTCCGTCGCAAAATCAGGCGTGAAAAGCCTGACCCAGAATTTGGGAAGGGAGTGGGCGCCGTATGGGGTACGGGTTAATGCCTTACGGCCAGGATTTTTTCCGACTCAGTGGAGCATGAAGCATTTTATCGACCCGAAAAGAAAAGCAGCAATCCTTGGTCATACGCCGATGGGACGTTTTGGAAAACCGGAAGAATTGATAGGCGGGGTTTTGTGGTTAGCTTCTGATGCATCTAGTTTTGTAACTGGTTCTGAACTTGTTATTGACGGCGGGTTTACCGCAATGACCATATGAAAATAAAAAAAATGCGGACAGTTGTTGTGACTGGAGGGACTAAGGGCATTGGCGCAGCTATTGCCCGTCGGTTCCATATGCAGGGCGATGTGGTTGTGCTGGTGGCCCGGCATGAGGATAATATTTTGACTTCATTGGGAAAGAATGCATATTTTATTAAGGCAGATGTGACGAAATGCAAACAAATGCAGGGGGCAATGGCCAAAGCGGCAAAATTGAATCAGGGGATTGATGTTTTGGTTAATTGCGCGGGCGTCTCTAGGTGGAGGGCTATAACAGCCATTGATGAACGGTTTTTAGATAACATGATTGATGTTAATTTAAAAGGTGTTTTTTGGTCGACTAAGTCTGCGATGAAATATTTTTCACCGCAGGCGAGTATTGTTAATATCTCCAGCCTTGCCGGCCGTCGGGGAAGTGCAAATAATAGTGCGTATTGCGCGGCTAAATTTGGTGTTGTCGGTTTAACCCAGTCACTCGCTAAAGAACTTGGTCCTAAGGGGATACGGGTTAACGCGCTTTGCCCGGTCTATATATTGACATCAGGTGTCCTGAAAGCATTAAAAGAAAGATCATCACCGGCGGCAGGAAAAGCTGTTGATGCTTATTTACGTGAATTTGTTTTATCTCAAACAGCATTGAAACGTCTGCCGACTGAGAACGAAGTAGCGGATGCGTGTTTATTTTTAGCGTCCAGCAATGCTTCAGCTATAACTGGCCAGTCGATAAATATTGATTGCGGGGTGATGCCGCAATGAAAAGAAAGGTCGTTGCTGTTATTCCAGCCCGCATGGCCGCTTCCCGTTTTCCGGGAAAACCATTAGCTAAGATACTGGACTTGCCTATGATTGAGCATGTCCGTCGGCGGGCATTATTGTGTCCAGTTTTAGATGAAGTTTATGTCGCAACCTGCGACCAGCCAATATTTGACTTGGTGACTGCCTGCGGCGGAAAAGCGGTAATGACCAAGGACACCCATGTTCGATGTACGGACCGCGTGGAGGAAGCTGTTGAAAAGATTAAAGCGGATATCGTGGTTATCCTGCAAGGGGATGAGCCGTTGTTTGAGAAAGAGGTCATTGAGCAACTGGTGGCTCCATTTAATTCCACTCAAGAGTGCGTCTGTACTAATTTAGTGACGTCGATAACCGATAACGCCGATATTGCCGATAATGATATTGTTAAAGCGCTTCTTGATGTTCGCGGCCACGTCTTATACTTCTCAAGAGCTCAGGTCCCCTTTATCCGTGTGAAGGCTCCATTTAATGTTTATCGTCAAACTGGTTTGTCAGCTTTTACAATTGAATTTTTGAAAAAGTTCGCGTCGCTCCCACCGACGCCTTTAGAAATTACTGAATCAGTGGATTTCCTGCGTATTTTAGAACATCGGTATCCGATTAAAGGCATTGTTCATTCAGGACGTTCCATCGGTGTCGACCGTCCGGAAGATGTCCCCGTTGTTGAGGATGTATTGCGGAAAGATTCCCGTCAACAGCGTATTTACCAAGAAATTTGTTTAATGTCATGACACCAAAAATTTATGTAGCGCTATCAACGTTTGCAAAAGACAATGAACGGCCTCTGCAATTGTTAAAGGACAGCGGCTTTATAGTTAAACTAAATGAAACGGGACAACGATTAGTTAAAGCCCAGGTTATTGATTGTTTAGCGGGAGTTGAGGGTGTTATCGCCGGCCTTGAGCCGTATGACGCGGATGTCATTGCCGCCTTGCCTGATTTAAAATGTATCAGCCGCTGCGGCGTCGGTGTTGATAATATTGATTTGGCCTGCGCTAAGGCCCAGAAAGTTGCTGTTTTAAATACGCCCGGTGCTGTTATTGGGCCTGTTGCTGAATTGACGCTATCCATGATCTTTGATTTGATGCGGCAGGTGACCGCGCACACGGAATTAATGCGTAAGCACCGCTGGGAACGGATCACGGGTTCTCAGATTGCGGGAAAGACAGTTGGGGTTATCGGTTTGGGCCGTATAGGACGGCGAGTGGCAGAATTATTAAGATTATTAGGTTGTCGTGTCATTGGCTATGATTTACGACCAGATACTCAATGGGCTAAAGAGCATGATGTCAAGATTGTAGGTTTAATGGAGCTTTTAGCCGCAAGTGACATTGTCACCTTACACATTACTTCAGATCCAGTGAATCCGTTTATATTAGGCAAAAAAGAGTTGTTAGTGATGAAAAAAGGCGCGCTTATTATTAATACGGCGCGCGGGAGTTTTATTGATGAGGAAGCTTTAGTAGAGATGTTGAAATCCGGCCATTTAAGCGGGGCAGGTCTGGATGTTTTTAAAGAAGAACCTTACCATGGCCCTTTATGCGATTTGTCTAATGTTGTATTAACTCCGCATATTGCCACTTTAACACGGGAGTCTAGATTAAAGATGGAAGAACAAGCGGTGGAAAATATTATTCGCTATTTTGAGGGGAAATAATGAGAGAGCGTATGCCGTTATTAGACGAATCATTGCAGTGTCCTGTCTGTCACCATGCGTTTGCCTTAAAGGGCGCATCTGTCCGGAATTATCCAGCTGAAGGAATTTCTTCGGATATGCTTAAATTAAAACCGGATGTCATTTATGATTGTCCGTCGTGTCAGGTGGGTATTTCTTACCCTGTATTAAGTGATGAGAAAATTAATAGTATTTATGAAAAGGGAGATTATTGGTGCTCTTATAAGATTCAGGAAATTGAACCCAAGAAGAATCCAGGCCAGTTTGTCATGGCCTCAACGCGGTGGAATTTTGTTAAAGAGGCGGCCGCTATGGGTGTGCGTGATAGAGAACTATCGATCTTAGATATTGGCGGTGGTCATGGGTTTTTCGGTGTTGCCGCGTTGATGGATAAGCCTGGAGTTAGTCGCCTATGCATTGTCGAGAAAGATGTTTTCATGCAAGATTCTTTAAAATTTACATGGAGCAAGAATTATCCGCAGACGATATTTAATGTAGTTGATTCATTGGAGAATGTGACAGGTAAATTTGATATTATTGTTTTATCACATATTTTAGAACATTTAAATGATCCTTGCGGGATGATAGCATATGCTTGCCGTTTTCTTGAGAAGGACGGGGTTGTGCTTATTGATGTGCCTCATGAAGACTATGTGTTTAAGAAAAATGTATTTCCTCATGTTTTATTTTATCAGCCCCGTAGTTTGAGTGTTGCGTGTGAAGTCGCTGGTTTGAAGGTTGTTTCAGTCAATACTTTTGGTAGAGATCGTTTAGGGAAGACGCATAAACCAAGCGTTGAGAATAAGATCATGCGTATGATAGAGAGGTCTTTTTTTAAATGTTCCCGTTTTCTTCCGTTATCGTTTTCTAGTTCATTTTATCAATGGTATTTTAAACCAACCAAAGGTAATCCTGATGGTGTTTGGGTTAGGTTACTAGCGGTTAAGAAGAATTAATCATGAATAAGCGGATGTTAATTGATGGGGTAGGTTTTCTTTTAATCGCCCTGTATCTAATCTTTTCTTCAGCTTTTACTTCTTATTTTGCAAAGATTCATTTCATCCTTCCCATTGGGATGGTGCCCGTATTTATTGGGGAAATATTATTATTTTTTAGTTTATTGTTTTTATGTTTTAAATTAATGATGACGCAGGGCTTTAAACGATGGCACTGGATATGGGTAATCTATGGTCTTTGGGTGATCGTTTGTACGTTTTATGGCATAAAAGATGGGGGGTTGCTGCCCTTTAGACATGCGGCAATGTTTTATTACCCGTTCTTTGCGTTGATTACATATTCATTTTATAACGGACGAATCTTTTCAAATTCAATTACCAGTTCATTTCTTATCATTTTTTTATCAGTTTCATCTGTTTTGAACTTTATGGACGGGTATTACTGGTATTCGTACTTTACCCTATTGATTGTTATTTCACTGCATTTTTTTAAGAATAAGAAGATGGCTCTTGTTTTGATTGGTTTAGTATTTCTTATTCATGTTCAGGAACTTTTTAGCGGAAGTCGTTCACATTTGGTGGGCATTGCGGTGGCAATTTTTATGGTAAGTATTTGTTTCTTGTTTTATTTCATTGATATTAGAATGCGCTATCGTTTGGGGATATTTTCCGGTGTAATTATTGCCGCTGTAATTGGGATGATGGTTACGGCGGATCGCAACGGGCTAAAAACTTTAATAACGCCTAGAGAAACATTTAAGATGTATCAGGAATATCGAAGTATTATTGATAGTCAGAAAGATCGATTTGTGATGGCTGAATTAAAAGTCAGGCTGTATCACCGTGATCCTTGGAAGGTGCCGGAGAAAGAAGAACCACAAATAGATCATTCACAGTCAACTGCGGAGGCAGGGCTTATTAGTCAGAGTTCCATTAAGGATGTAGAAATAATTAAAATAAGTTCTCAAGACGTATTGCCTAATGTAACAAGTAAAGAGAAGGTGAAGAAGGTAGTGCATTCAAATAAGGA
>CAZCHB010000113.1:3989-6440 GCA_964498235.1 uncultured Planctomycetales bacterium | reverse complement strand
GAGGCCATCGCTAATTTTGAAGCTGTTTTAAAAGCAGCAGATGGTATTATGATTGCCCGTGGTGATTTGGGCGTTGAGATACCCATCGAAGAAGTCCCCATCATTCAAAAGCGTCTTATTCAAAAAGCAAACGTGATGGGAAAGCCGGTTATTACGGCGACACAAATGTTAGAGTCTATGATGCATAATGTGCGGCCAACGCGTGCAGAAGTAAACGATGTCGCAAATGCCATCCTAGACGGTGCGGACGCAGTGATGTTATCTGAAGAAACCGCAATCGGCGAATATCCCGTTGAGACGGTACAGATGATGTCGAAGATTATTGCTTTCACGGAATCCGAACGCAGTTGCGGGCGGGTCTCAAATGATGAAGGGGCGCAAGTGAGGCAATTAGTCAGTAGGGGTAATTTAAGCATTACAGATGTGATTTCACTTAATGCGGTGCGCTCGGCGGATGAGTTAAAGGCAAGGTTTATCCTAACGCCCACGACCAGCGGCAGTACTGCCCGTCGGATTTCCCGGTTTAAGCCGAACTGCTGGATTTTAGCGTTCAGCGGACAGCGTGATATTTGTGAATCATTGTGTTTTTCATTTGGGGTTTATCCTTTTGAGCGTGAGCAGAGCCATGACATTAGTGTTATTTTAAAAGAGATTCAAGATAGTGAGTTGGCGAAAAAAGGGGATACCGTTATCATTACGGAACGCGATTTATCGAGCCGTACCGGGGAAACAGACACGTTGGGTATCTTAACACTTTAAGAAGGAGCGTTATGATGAAGAAAACTAAAATTATTTTTTGCTTTTTATTTTTATTTGCCGCGGCTGATCTTTATGCCGAAGAAATTATGCCGTCAGCAGGAAATTCAATTAACAAGGAAATCAATCAGTCAGGTGTTAATGATGTTGATTTAGATAATCTGGATTTGGATAATATTGATCTGGATAACATGGATCTCGATAATGAAGAAGTCTTAAATGATGAAGGGTATGGCGCGGAAGATGCTGAATATTACGACGCAGAATCCCTTAATGCGGAAATGCTCGAAGAGGATGAGCAAGAGATGATTTCTAATACAGCTCTGGAAAATGCGGCTAAGTAGTATAATTGTTATTCTTTTGTTCTTATGTCTAAGGCCTCTATCTGCTGAACTCGTGCCGACGGCGAGTGAGGTCTACAGTAAAGCAGTCCGTCTGTATAAGAAAGGAGATTGGAAAGCGGCCAAAGAATATTTTCATCAATATTTGGCGGAGTATTCAGACAGCCCTTTATATATAACCAGCCTTTATTATTTAGGACATTGTTACCAAGAGTTAAAAGACAAGAAAGAAGCCGCGTCAATCTACAATAAAGTTATCGATGAGGCAAGGGCGCAGGAAGATATTTTCTGGGCTGAGGTGTCTCAAAAGCGTTTGCAGGAATTAGTACCCTAGGTTTGGGCCAAGCCACCGTTCTACCGTTTGCACATCCATCCGTTTACGTTTTGCGTAATCAAGCACTTGATCTTTGCCTATTTTACCCAGCGAAAAATATTTTGAATGGGGGTGGGCAAAGTAATGACCGCTAACTGCCGCGGTGGGGAGCATGGCAAAGCTTTCTGTTAGGGTGATCCCGGTGTTTTGCTGAGCCCTTAACATATTAAATAGGAATTCTTTCTCCGTATGGTCAGGACAGGCAGGATAGCCCGGTGCCGGCCGTATGCCGCGGTAGTCAACATGTAAGATTTGTTCTTCTGTAAGTTTCTCATCAGGGGAATAGCCCCATAATTCTTTACGCACCATTTCATGGAGTAATTCAGCGAAGGCTTCTGCCAAACGATCTGCGACAGCCTTGGCCATAATGCTATTGTAATCATCATGGTCTGCTTCAAACTGATTGACCATGGCATCCAGACCAAGCCCGGTGGTCACGGCAAAGGCGCCTAAATAATCTTTAATACCGGTTTCTTTAGGGGCAATATAATCGGCTTGGGCCATGAGAGAGTCGGTTTGCCGCACTTCATTTTGTTGTCGTAAGGAATGGACAACGCCAAATATTTTTTGACGTGTATCGTCAGTATAAAGCTCGATATCATCGCCTACGCTATTGGCAGGGAAAAATCCGACGACACCATTAGCCGTTAAAAGATTTTTTGCGATGATGTCATCAAGCATGGCATTAGCATCATTGTAAACGCGCGCGGCCTCTGGGCCTAAACGAGGGTCTTTAAGGATGTTAGGAAACTTTCCCTGCAGTTCCCACGTATTAAAGAAGGGGGACCAGTCGATGTATTCGCGGATCTTTATAAGATCAAATTTCTTAAATGCTTTGACCCCTAAGAAACTTGGCTTTGTAATGGGGATATTTTTCCAGTCAGAGTTTAGCCTGCGTTTACGGGCATCCGCGATCGGGATTAATATTTTTTCAGATTGCCGTCTTGCATGCTCTGCACGCAGTGCCTCGTAGTCTTTAAG
>CAZCHB010000113.1:0-3979 GCA_964498235.1 uncultured Planctomycetales bacterium | reverse complement strand
TAGCATCTTTTTAGCGTCGGCGTCCATCAATGAGCGGCAAACGCCAACAGCGCGGGATGCGTCTTTGACATGGACTGTAATCCCTGACGGATAGCCTTGGACGATTTTTACGGCGGTATGATTGGGTGATGTGGTAGCTCCGCCGATTAGAAGAGGAATATTAAAACCTTCGCGCTCCATTTCTTGAGCCGCGTGCACCATCTCATCTAGCGACGGGGTAATGAGTCCGGAAAGGCCGATGATATCTGCTTGTTCCTGTTTTGCGGCTTTTAAGATTTTGTCACAGGGCACCATGACGCCTAAATCAATAACCTTGAAGTTATTACAGGCCAAGACAACGCCGACGATATTTTTGCCAATATCATGGACATCGCCTTTGACGGTTGCCATCAGCACGGTTCCCACTGTTTTGTTTGATGAATCCTTATCTTTTTCCATGAAAGGCATCAGATAAGCCACGGCTTTCTTCATGACTCGCGCGCTTTTGACTACTTGGGGCAGGAACATTTTGCCCGCACCGAATAAATCTCCTACAATGTTCATGCCGTCCATTAACGGACCTTCAATGACATCCAAAGGACGCGTGGTTTGCTGGCGGGCTTCTTCAGTATCTTGATCAATAAACTCAACGATGCCTTTGACCAAGGCGTAGGAGAGGCGTTTTGCGACAGGTTCCTTGCGCCATGCTAAATCTTCTTCTTGTTTTTTACCTTCTCTCTTGTACGTCTCTGCAAATGATACTAGACGCTCAGTTGCATCAGGGCGGCGGTTAAGCAGGACATCTTCAACAAGGACCAAAAGATCTTTGGGGATTTCATCATAGACAGCGATCATCCCAGCGTTAACAATACCCATGTCCATGCCGGCATTAATGGCGTGATATAAAAATGCCGCATGCATGGCTTCGCGGATGGGGTCGTTGCCGCGGAAAGAGAAGGACACGTTACTAACCCCTCCGGAGATTAAGCAGCCCGGGCAGGCTGATTTAATAGCACGGGTCGCTTCAAAGAAATCTTTAGCATAATTATTATGTTCTTCGATGCCGGTTGCGACCGCGAAAATATTAGGGTCAAAGATAATATCCTCAGGTGCAAAGCCGACTTGTTCAGTTAATATCTTATAAGCGCGTTTACAAATAGATATTCTTCGATCGATAGTGTCTGCTTGGCCTTTTTCATCAAAGGCCATGACTACCGCGGCCGCTCCATAACGTTTAACAAGCTTGGCTTGACGGATGAACTCATCCTCGCCTTCCTTCATCGAGATGGAATTAACGATTGATTTGCCTTGCACGCATTTTAGTCCCGCTTCAATGACAGACCATTTAGAGGAGTCGATCATGATAGGCACTTTGGAAATATCAGGTTCCGCCGCGATAAGATTGAGGAAGGTGGTCATGGATTCCTGCGAATTAAGCATCGCTTCATCCATGTTAATATCAATGACCTGAGCACCGTTTTCGACCTGTTGGCGCGCGACAGCTAAGGCCTGATCAAATTGCCCGGCAATGATGAGGCGCGCAAATTGCTTGGAGCCTGTGACATTGGTGCGCTCGCCGACATTAATAAAATTGGTATTTTCACGGATAATCAATGGTTCTAATCCGCTAAATGAACTGTGTGCTTTGATGTTAGGGATTTTGCGGGGAGGGATTGTTTTAACAATATCTGCAATAGCCTTAATATGTTCAGGCGTAGACCCACAACATCCACCGACAATGTTTAAGAATCCGCTATCAGCAAAGTCTTTAATAAAGGCGGCCATTTCCCGCGCGCTTTGGTCATATTCGCCAAAGGCGTTTGGCAAGCCGGCATTGGGGTAACAGCTGACATAACAATTAGAAATACGCGCCACTTCTTCAATATAAGGGCGCATATCTTTAGCGCCCAACGCGCAATTTAAACCAAAGCTTAACGGATTCGCGTGTTTAATGGAAATCCAAAATGCTTCCGTGGTCTGACCGGATAGTGTGCGTCCACTAGCGTCAGTAATAGTCCCGGAGATCATTACGGGGATATGTTTCCCAATTTTGACTGCGTATGCGTCGATTGCAAATAAGGCCGCCTTGCAATTTAGCGTATCAAAGATGGTTTCAACCAGGATCAAATCAATCCCGGCATCGATCAATCCTTTGAGTTGTTCCGTGTATGCATCAACTAATTGATCAAAGGTAATGGCCCGATAGGCGGGATTATTGACATCAGGAGAAAGGGTTGCTGTTTTATTTGTAGGCCCTATGGCGCCAGCGACAAAGCGGGGCTTATTGGGATTAAGTTTTGTATATTTATCTGCGGCGCGCCGTGCTAATTTTGTCGACTCAACGTTTAATTCATAGACTAAATCTTCCATGTGGTAATCTGCCATGGACACGCGGTTGGCATTGAAGGTATTGGTCTCAATAATGTCAGCGCCTGCCTCTAAATAAGCTTCATGGATGGACTGGATAATTACCGGCTGGGTCAAGGACAAAAGCTCATTGTTTCCTTTCACATCGTGAGGAAATTCCGTAAACCGTTCACCGCGGTATGTAGCCTCATCCGGCTTATGGCGTTGGATCATCGTTCCCATAGCACCGTCTAGAATCATGATGCGCTCACGTAAGACGGCATGAATGGGATGGTTTTGATTTGGCAATTTCATAACGTTCAAGATAGGGTAAATTGGGGATATTGTCAACGCAATTTAAAGGGTAAAATTAAAAATTTTTAATATAGTCCCAGTATCTTGAAAAATTACCAAGAGTTAATATAATATCCCTTGTATCTTTTGAAAGGGGTATGACTATGGCAACAGAAATGATGCAAATTAATGAAAAAGTTAAGAGAGAATCGGCGGTGATTGAAGCGATCCGAATGGAAGCTTCCAAGGTCTTGGTGGGGCAGACACCGCTCTTTGATCGTTTGTTAGTGGGCATTTTAGCGGGCGGGCACATTTTAATTGAAGGGGTGCCGGGCTTGGCTAAAACCACGGCAGTTAAAACATTATCACAAACTATCCAAGCTAAGTTCGCGCGCCTGCAATTTACGCCGGATATGTTACCGGCGGATTTAACGGGAACCCTAATCTATGACCAGCGTGGCGGTAATTTTAATATTAAAAAGGGGCCTATCTTTGCCAATATTATCTTAGCTGATGAAATTAACCGCGCGCCAGCCAAGGTGCAAAGTGCTTTATTGGAGGCAATGCAGGAACGTCAAGTCACAATTGGTGAGGAAACGCTGCAATTGCCGGAACCATTCCTAGTATTGGCTACACAGAATCCAATAGAGCAAGAGGGGACATATCCATTGCCTGAAGCGCAAGTGGATCGTTTTATGTTAAAGGTCAATATTACCTACCCGACCAAGGACGAAGAGTTAAAGATTCTGCGGCGCATGGCGTTAACAAAAACGGCCTTTGATGTAAAGCCAGTGTTAAAACCCGAAGATATTTTACGCCTGCGTAATACTGTTGATGAAGTGTATATGGATGAGAAGATTGAGCACTATATTGTCAATATTATTGAGGCGACTCGTCATCCTGAGCAATATAAATTAAAAGATTTAAAAGGATTAATTCAATATGGGGCATCTCCTCGAGCCACTATTAATTTAACAATTGCATCAAAAGCTTATGCATTTATTCAGGGACGCGGTTTTGTAACGCCGCAAGATATTAAATCCATCGGTATGGATGTCCTGCGCCATCGCGTGATTCCAAGTTACGAGGCTGAAGCCGAAGAAAAAACGTCAGAAGATTTAATCAAACGCATTTTTGAAGAAGTAGAAGTGCCGTAGGGGCGACCCGCCGGGTCGACCGAACAGGCCGTTTATGTTGCCCAAAAAATATGATCTCAAAAGAAATACTTGATAAGGTTCGGCATATTGAGATTTCCACTTCGCATTTGGTTAGCGATGTTTTCGCGGGCGCTTACCATAGTGTCTTTAAAGGGCGAGGGATGGAGTTTGACGAGGTGCGGGAATATCAAATGGGCGATGAT
>CAZCHB010000112.1:0-6469 GCA_964498235.1 uncultured Planctomycetales bacterium | reverse complement strand
AACGGTGCGAGCTATGCGTAAAGACGTGCTTGCTAAATGTTACGGCGGGGATATCTCCCGTAAGCGTAAGTTGTGGGAGAAGCAGAAGGAAGGGAAGAAGAAGCTCAAGCAAATCGGCCGCGTCGAGGTTCCGCAGGAAGCATTCATGGCGGCGCTTAAAATATAAAGGAAACTATGACTGACGAGAGAAAAGGAAAATCAGTTGTCCGTGAATGGGTTGAGTCACTCCTTATTGCTTTTGTCTTAGCTATTTTTATCCGCACTTATTTTATTCAGCCTTTTAAGATCCCCAGCGGTTCTATGCGCATGACCTTGATTG
This sequence comes from uncultured Planctomycetales bacterium, assembly GCA_964498235.1. Classification (GTDB taxonomy): domain Bacteria; phylum Omnitrophota; class Gorgyraeia; order Zapsychrales; family Fredricksoniimonadaceae; genus JACQQW01. The sequence continues at coordinate 6,150 of CAZCHB010000112.1, read as the reverse complement.
AGGGAGATCATTTATTTGTATCTAAATTACGTTACGGCCCCATCGTCTTGCCGGAAATCCATTCACCTGATTTTTTAAAAGGAAAATTTGATATCCAATGGCCTGAAGCCTTGCTGCCGTTGACGAAGATGCGTTTACCCGGTTTTGAGAAGCCTAAGCGTGGGGACGTGATTGTTTTTATATTTCCTGACGACCGCACCAAGGATTTTATTAAACGCCTGATTGGATTGCCTGGTGATGTTGTTGAGATTAAGGATGGCAAGATTTTAATCAATGGGGAGATTGTCGCTGATCCGCGCATCAATAATATTTATTATTACAACCGCGGCGATTACGGCGCTGAAGGCCAGCCTATTAAGGTGCCGGAAGGAAAATATTTTGTATTAGGTGATAATAGCGGATCCAGCCATGACAGCCGTTATTGGGGTTTTGTCGACCAGAAAGATTTAGTTGGTAAGGCGGAATTTTTATTCTGGCCCCTTAATCGGATTCGTCTTATTAAATGATATGAGATATTATATTGTGATACTGATGCTTTTGTTGGCAGGCTGCCAGACGGTTCCACAGAAGCCGGCGGGGGGAGAGTCGTCTCAGGAAGTTGTCTCCGCATTGAATTCGATGACAGAAGGCCTGACAAATAAGAATATTTCCAAAGAAGATCTGAAACGGTTAGCAGAGCAGGTTAAGGGGGATCCGCAGGTCAAGTCTGCGGTGGAGGCGCTTAATTCATCTTTTAATGTCAAGGATACGGGTGTTAAATATTGCCCGACCGACGGCAAGCGTTACAGCAGCCGTTTGGAATTCTGCCCGGACCACCAAACAAAACTTCTTCCAGTGGAATAAACATGGGACTAACGCTTGCGACAAAGGTGACGATTGGCCGCATATTACTGGTGCCGTTTTTTATTGCCACCGTTTTATATTTATCCCCCACCAGACCGTACCTGCGCTGGATTGCCTTAACCTTATTCTTAGTTGCCGTTATCTCCGATATTATTGACGGCTATATTGCCCGCACCCGTCATCAAAAATCCCGTGCCGGAGCCATTTTGGATCCATTGGCGGATAAGATACTTTTAATCAGCGCTTTTATTTGCTTATATATCAAGCGCGGGCAGTTTGATGAGATTGCCTTTCCATTATGGTTTGTGGTAGCCATTATCAGCCGCGACGTTATTTTGCTTCTAGGCGCGATGATTGTCCAATTAACGACGGGAAAACTTGAGATTGAAGCGAACCGGTCTGGAAAAATGACGGCGTTTCTTCAAATTATCTGCGTACTTGGCATATTGTTACAATTAAGGTTTACAGAACTTTTTTGGTATATTGCCCTTGCGGCGACGATTATTTCAGGGATTATTTACATTAAAGAAGGGATAAGGATTATCAATGGAAATCCTCCTGCAGGCCGCAATTAATATTATTTTAGCTTATTTTATCGGTGCTATCCCAACAGGGTATTGGTTTGGTAAGCTGCTTAAGCAAATTGATATTCGTGAACATGGCTCAAAGAATATGGGTGCCACTAATGTATTGCGCGTGCTTGGAAAAGGCCCCGGTATTGCAGTGTTGCTTATTGATATTCTTAAAGGCGTGGTTCCATTAACGCTCTTGGCTAATGCTTTTGGTTTAGAGGATCCCCTGATTTTAGTTTTAATCGGGATCGCGTCTGTGGCTGGGCATAATTGGACTATTTTTTTAGGGTTTAAGGGAGGCAAAGGCGTGGCCACCACCCTTGGCGTATTAATCGGATTGGCCATCCAAATCCCCGGTCTTCGCCCGGTTTTGCTGTTGACCGTCTTGACATGGCTTATTGTTTTCTTGCCTTTTGGTTTTGTTTCTCTGGCATCAATCACTGCGGCCGTGGCCTTGCCGATCCTCATGGTGGTCTTTAACGCGCCCTTTCCAATCATAGTGATGTCCATGTTATTATGCATTTTTGTCGTTTTTCGTCACCGCGCTAATATTTCCCGCCTCATTAAAGGTACAGAAAACCGCGTTAAATTGCCATTTCATAAGTAAAATATTTTTAATTATTTGAGTTATTCTCGTCTAAGGAACCGCTTTCCTAGAAAGGCTGTCCACGCCTTGTTTTCGACTTTCCAGATGCTATACTTTCATTAAGAAGTTCGGAAAAACAAATGAAAAGAAAGAGCAAGTGAGGATATGATAAATAACGCGAAATTAAGCAGTGCCCAAAAGGATACGCCAATGCGCGATATACTACATAAAGTGAAGGAAAGAGTCGGGGGCCGCGGAAAGGTCGTTTCGATCTTAGAACATGCGGAAGATAAGCAGTGTGTGACCGATATCCGTAAGCGGTTCATTTATATCGCTAAAGAAGTCGACGCAGATGGCGGCAGCGCTGTTCCTCAAGTCCATATTGAAAAATCTTTTGATACCAAAACACGTGAAGAGCTTTTTGCCATGCGTGTGCGCGGGTTCTTCCATGTTTACCGCAACCGCCGGATGATTAAAGTCGGCTATTGCCACATTCTCAAGATCCGTCTCCACTGGAAAATGAAGAACATTTCTCCCAAGGATACCGTAACAATGGCCTAGGAACCTTTGACCTACGGATTCTTGCAAAACCACCGTCAACGCGGTGGTTTTTTATGTTATAATGCGCTAATGTCAATTATAACTGCCCAGCATTTATTTAAAACATTTACTTCCGGTACGGATGCTAAGGTTAAAATCAAAGCCTTGGATGATCTAAGCATTAATGTCCGCGATGGGGAGATTTTAGGTATTTTAGGCCCCAATGGGGCTGGGAAGACAACTTTTCTTAATACGCTTTCAACATTGCTAATCCCTGACAGGGGAACTATCACCATTGCCGGAATTGAATCTAATCAGAGAAATTTTAAACAAATACGTTCAATGATTAATATGACCTCAGGGTATCCTAATCTTCCGTGGAGCCTGAGCGTCGATGAGAATCTCCGTTTTTATGGCCGTTTATATGGTTTATCAGGTCAAACGCTCAATAATAAGGTTGCAGAATTAATTAAGATGTTTGAATTAACTAGTTTTCAAGGCCGACGTTTTGATGAGCTTTCCAGCGGTAATAAACAGCGCCTCGCGCTGGCTAAATCATTGCTTAATGACCCTAAGATAATTTTTCTGGATGAGCCTACCGTCGGATTAGACCCTGACGTATCTATTAAAATGCGTGCCATCATCCGTGATATTTTAAAAGCTAAGGGTGTAACTGTTTTATTAACGACGCATAATATGGCTGAGGCAGAGACGATGTGCGAACGTGTCGCATTTATTAAGGGTGGAAAAATTTTGCGTTTAGCTAGTCCTCAAGATTTAAAGAAATCTCAAAACACAGATGATTTAGAGGAAGTATTTGTTCAACTGGCATCTTCCCCTCTTATTGAAGGGAGCCTTCCTGCCGGCAGGCAGGGGGCTAGGGGAGGGATTGAGTATGATGAAAATTTAGTAATTACCCCTCTCCCTAACCCCTGCCTTATCGGCAGGCAGGCTCCCCACCAAGGGGAGGGGGGCACAATTCATTCTTGGCTCAACCGATGCCTAGCTTTTGCCATCCGCAATTATTTATTCGCGGTGCGAAATTTTTTTGCTTTCGTTGAACTGTTATTCTGGCCGATGGTCAGCCTTATTTCTATTGGTTTGATGGGCCATTATCTAGGGTTAAAAGAAGGGACTCTTAATTTTATCATGTCCGGTGCGATTGCGGCCGGGGTTCTTCAAGTGACACAGTTAGATGTCGCCTATAGTTTATTGTATGAGGTGTGGTCTAAAAGCCTTAAACAGACCATGCTGACGCCCGTCGGTGTAGTTGAGAATTTATTCGGGTCATGGGTGATTGGCATTGTGCGGGGGGCTGTGATCTTTGGCGTATTAACGCTTAGTGCCATATTTATGTTTCATTACCAGTTTCCGTCTGTGTTAGTTACGGTGCTTTTCATGCTGGGTATGTTCATGTGTGCGTTTTTGTTAGGTCTTTTAGTCACGGTGTTGATTTTATGTTTTGGCCAGAAAGCCGAGATCACTGCGTGGATGTTTGCGTATTTATTTATGTTGATTTGTGGTATTTATTATCCTGTCGATGTTTTGCCGGGTTTCTTTAAAGTGATCGCTCAGTTAATACCCATAACGTATTTCTTAGAGTCTTTTAGAAATTCACAAATAACCCAGGCACTGATAGGCTTTGGTTTGGTTATTATTTATTTTGTCTTAGGATTGCAGTTGCTGCGTTTTTCTTACCAGCGTGCTCGACGAAAAGGAACAATTATCCGGCTTTCGGAGTAGTTCAAGGTTCACCATGTACTATGAACTATGTTTACCTAAATCTTTCCTATGTTTATCCGTTACCCAAAATTCTAAATACTTAGCCCGCATAAGCCTTGTTTGCGCGTCGAGTGCGGGGAGTGCGCTGAGCAAAGGCAAGGCAAATGGCAAAAGTAGCCATTCAAACGCATGGAAGGATTTCATAAGGAATGAGTAGCGGATGGTTGTTTTAGGCAGCAGGGCTAAGCTTAGGAGGATAGAAATAAATAAGCAAAGTCCTGCCAAGTTAAAAATGGTATTGGATATTTGCGGGACATTGTAATAAACCACTGAAGAGGCGAATTCTCTTCGGGCAAATAAAACAGGCACCCACCCGATGAGGGTTAATAAAAATCCTAAGGTGGCCCAAGAGACATGGCCCTCGAATAGTTTGAAGCCATGACGCAGTTTTTGATATAAAGGGATTTTACTTGATTGAAGAAAGGCGCGCATGACTAAGGGAAAGTTTTCCACGCCCCAAGCCCAGCGCCGTTTTTGTTTATAGACATTTTTAACTGTTTGCCACCATGTATTTGCGCTTACCACATCCATGGACAAGGTCACGTACATAGGGATAACCCGGTAATGCCCGTCATAGTGGATAAATGATTTCCAGAAAATAGCTGAGTCATCAGAGATCATGTCGACCGGCCAGTAATTGACATCAACTAAGGCTTTAAAACTCATGCTGTGTGAGGAGAAGGTGACTAATTTCTCCGGATTCGTGGCTTCAACCAATTGGAAGAATGAAGAGCTGATTTCAATGACCCGCGCAAACCCCGGCACTTGCCAGATATTAGTGTGATAAACCGGTATAGGCTGGAAGCTGGCCCGCAGGCGGTCAGGAGTGATCATAAAATGATAGGTAAGACAGGCGAAATAATTTGGGCTGACCACGGTGTCTGCGTCAAAACAGGAAACGATCACATTTTCAAATGGCATATTTTTAGCTGATATGTAAGCGGCGGCTTCTTTAGCCGCGAAACTCACATTAGCGCCTTTAACCCGTGCTTCACCATCGATATCGCTGGGATGGATAACGCAGAAACAATCAAATAAGCGTGATTTAAATTGATTAACAGCTGTATGAACGTCATTCTTAACAGCTTCTCTCGCCCGGTCTTCTAAGGCAAAAACAACGATAATTTGTTTAGGGGGAAACATTTGGCCTGCGATGGCTTCAAGTGCCGGGGTAATGATTCCGGCATACTCTTTAATGACGGGGAAAATAACCAAGTGATAAATATTCGCAGATAAAGGCGGTGTTTTATTAGACTTAATCAATTGGTTTAAGTTCCGCCGATGTGTCCACATGGATAAGCGTTGTTTGATGGTGAGCAGGCTATGGCGATCATTAAGCAGGGTCAGGTAATGATGCAGATGGTCAATGCCGCGGGCGCGGGACATCCAGTCTGTCTTGGCTTCGATATTTAGACGTAAGAAGGAAAGGACTAGAAATAAGGTCATGTATAAAAGGCGAAGCAGCCATGATAGATAGAAAGCAATGGTGATAATGGCCGCGGTAAAAGGAAAGAAAATTGATACAATGCGGGTTTGGACAAGCGACAGTTATGTAGAACAAAAATTTGAGGACGACCAAGCGGAACAATTTAAAAACGCATTGAATTGTTTAACAAAATAGGTTTCTAAAAATGCAAGACGAAGAAATAATAATCAGACAAGAAGCTAAAGAGTTTTTTGAACATTCAATTGAAGGTTCCGTAAAATTTAATGCCATTGACGATTTTCACGAAATTAAAAGTCGCTTGTATGATTTTTATTCACCAGAAGCAAAGTCAATATTTTTAGATGAAATTGAAAAGCAAATAACAACTTCACTACAAAAGC
>CAZCHB010000111.1:0-6492 GCA_964498235.1 uncultured Planctomycetales bacterium | reverse complement strand
TGGAATGCAAATTTATTGCGTAAGGGGGGTAACAATCTATTGACCGTTCCCTTAAAGAGGCTAGTTCACTAACAAGGCCAAACCCTTATGCACCAAGGTTTCATCAATAATGCGGATATGCGGCGAGATAAATTTCTTCATTAAGAGCGTATGGCCGCCAGTCATGACAACCTTAGGTTTCGCCTTCATTTCTTTAGCGGCAAGCTCAATAAAGCCGCGGCAAAGGGCGCCGTACCCATAAAAAAGCCCGCTTAAAATGCTTTCCTGGGTGGTGCGGCCAATCACAGTCTTAGGCGCGGCGATATCAATCTTAGGTAACAGGGCTGTTTTTAAGAACAAGGACTCCGCTGACAATCTTAAACCTGGGACTATGGCCCCGCCTAAATATTCACCCTTCTTAGAAACACAATCAAAGGTAATCGCTGTCCCCAAATCAATCACAACCACTGGCTTCCCATACAGGCACATGGCCGCATACGCACCAACTAACCTGTCTTGGCCGACTTGTTTAGGATTACGGTAGCAATTCTTCATCGGCACAACAATGTCTTCGCCAATCACTTTAACGGGAATTCCAAATTCTTTCTTTATGATCTGCTCAATAATAGTCGTGGATTCCGGCACAACAGAACAAATGGCCGCTATCTTAAAATCATATTTATTGTAGGCATACTTATCTAATATTTTCTGCAACGGCGGAGAAAGGCGCCTTAACACAGCGGATGTTTCAATACGCCGCACTTCCAAAACCCGGTTATTCTTAACCGCGCCTACGGCAATGGTGGTGTTACCTATGTCAATAGTTAGGATCATCTCGTTTCATCGCGAGCACCCAATATAGCGCGTGGCGATCTATTATTTATTCTTAATTAGGATTACTTAGCCCTTTAGATTCGCAATGACCTATGCGTATCTTGTTCTTGATAACATCATAATTACGCTTAGATGAAATCAAATAATATTCCTTCATTTCCCAAACTTTCTTATCCTTATCATAAAACTTTTCATGCAAGCAGTCCATGACTTGACCATCTTTTACAGAACGAAACTCCATCCCTGCCGCTTTGACAATCGGCCATGAACCCGCAATATCCCAGATATGACACTTTAAAAAACACCCCACACCTCTTCCTATCGCCGGCCAGCATAAATTCACCACCGCGCAGGCATGGATCATAATATGAAAATCCTTATCCGCCCAATTGAATTTCTCAAAAAATGTATCGTTACAAAAAAACAAGCTCTGGGCATTAATCTCCTGGTCAATGGGGACAATCAATTGCCTTGCTTCATGATCCGTAAAAGCATTGGCGACAAAATAAGCATATTGACCATCACTAAAAAATAATTCATTAAGTACAGGAAAATATACCACCCCCAACCATGGCTTTAAATCTTTAAGCAGCCCTAAGGAAATCCCAAAGGAGGGCATTTGATTCGCGTAAAGCCGGGTGCCATCGATAGGGTCCACCGACCAAATAAATTGCGTCTTATTTAGCAGGTCTTGATTCAAATAAAAAGGCATCTGGGGATCTTCTTCATCTATAAGCATATGCCCTTGGTCAATAAAATCTGAAAGCATTTGCCGGCAAAGAGCTGAAATCGCTTTATCCGCCTTCGTCACCACCGTCCTATCCGGTTTTAATGACGCACCGCTTTCCTGTCGGAAAACTAACGATAATTCACCCGCCTTCTGGACAAATTCAAACATTCTTTTTAAGTATGCTTCTGTTTGCATTTAAAGATCCTTTATCCCTCTGCGTCCTTGGACTAAGACACCATGTTTGGGCGCAAAAATAATAGCTAAGACAAATAATACCCCTAAGACCAGCACAATACATCCTGCCGTTGAACCGTTAATGAAGTAACTGATATAAGCCCCCATTAAACACGAAAAAATGGCACTTGTCGATGCAATAATCAACATCTGTTCAAATCGATCGCTTAACAAATAAGCAATACATCCGGGTGTAATTAGCATCGCAATCACCAAGATGATGCCGACCGCTTGCATCGATGCCACGACCGTGGCGGCCAATAGCGATAGCAAGACATAATATAATAGACTTGTATTAAGGCCAATGCTCCTGGCATGGCTTTGGTCAAAACAAAATAGAAGCAGATCTTTACGCATTAGCAATACTAAAAAGAGGGTCGATCCTCCAACGATTACCGTCTGAATCATGTCTTCCCGCGTAATGCCTAAAAGACTGCCAAATAAGATATGATTTAAATGGATATCCGTTTGCACCTTGCTAAACATGACCAAACCTAAAGCAAATAATCCCGTAAAGACAATTCCCATCGCCGTATCTTCCTTAACACGCGTATTTTCCTTGATAAAACCCGTTGCTGTTGCACATAACACGCCTGAAATAAATGCGCCAATCGCTAACGGGATACCTGCCAAATACGCCAGAACAATCCCCGGCAAAACCGCGTGGGATACTGCATCCCCCATCAAAGACCAACCTTTTAAGACCAAGAAACAAGACAAGATGGCGCAAACCGCCCCAACTAAAGCCCCAATGATAAAAGCTTGGTTCATAAAATCATATTGGAACGGGGCTAACAGTTCATTCATACGCAGGCTGCCTTTCTCCTGTTTCTGCTGGCTAATAACCCATGCTTAGGCGCGAAAAATAAGGCTAATAAAAATAGTATTGTTTGTAAGACCACAATACATCCACCCGTTGAACCATTAATATAATAACTCAAATAAGCCCCCAACATTGCACTGCCAACGCCCATCAGCAGCGCTAAACCCATCATCATCCTAAAACGGTCTGTCAATAAATACGCCGTTGCCCCAGGGGTCACCAGCATCGCTATCACCAGACATGCCCCTACCGTCTGCAGGGCAGCCACCGCGGTCACGGCTAATAATGACAAAAGGACAAATTGCCAAAGCCTTACATTCTGGCCTAAGCTGCGCGCGTGCTGGGCATCAAAACAAAATAAGAGCAAATCCTTCCACTTAAGGCCGATCACTAACAAGGCAACAGCTGAAATCACCACAACCTGCATAATATCATCGTCGGAAATCCCTAAGATATTTCCAAATACGATGGTGCGGAGATTTATATTACTTGGAAACAAGGATATGAGAAGTAACCCTAGGGCAAAGAACGTGGTAAAGACAACGCCAATGATGGCATCTTCCCTGATGCGCGTGCTGACTTTCAAATACGCCATTATCCCTGCGGCTAGCAACCCCGACAAGAACGCCCCTAACACATATGGGATCCCCCATAAATAGGCCAAGGTAACCCCCGGTACAATCGCGTGTGAAAGCGCGTCACCCATCAATGACCATCCTTTAAGGATAATAAAACAAGAAAGGAAGGCGCAAACTCCGCCGATCAACGCAGAGACAAAAATTGCTTTCTGCATATATTCATATTGAAATGGAAGCAAAAGACTCTCCATTACGTATTCTCCTTGCCTAGATCCTTCTTCTGGGGACTAGGATGCCCGTCTTGTCCTAAGATCAAAGGCTGCTCATCATCGCTGAGCATTAATATCTCATTGCGCCGTCCCGGCACATCGGTATGGTCAAACTTAAAATGCCTTAATACGCCGCCGAAGGTGCGGGCAAGGTTTTCTTGCGTAAATATTTCCTTCGTAGGGCCAAAACCTAAGACCGTTCGGTTAATCAAGACAACCTGATCACAAAAGTCAGGAACAGACCCAAGATTATGGGTTGACACCAGAATGATATGCCCTTCTTCCCTTAATTGCCTTAATAGATCAATGATAGCTGTTTCTGTCTTTACATCAACACCGGTAAAGGGCTCATCTAAAAGCATAATCTTTCCACGCTGAGCCAAGGCGCGGGCCAAAAAAACCCTCTTCTTCTGCCCTCCGGACAACTCACCAATCTGCCTGTCCTTAAACTCATGCATACCGACACGTCTAAGACTTTCCAGCGCCACGGCTTTATCTTCTGGACCAGGAATCCTTAAAAAATTCATATACCCATAACGCCCCATCAAGACAACATCCCAAACGCTAACCGGAAAACTCCAGTCCACATCCTCTGATTGGGGTACATATGCAATCAAACTCTTGCGTTGGGCAGCATGTACAGATCCCCCAGAAATTTCAACTTTCCCGCTGACTGGCCTTAAGAATCCCATTACCGCCTTAAACAAAGTTGACTTCCCGCTCCCATTAATGCCCACTAATCCACAAATCGTACCGCTTGTTAACTTAAAACTTGCATGGCTTAACGCCACATGGCCATTATTATACGCCACCGTAACATCATCCAACTCAACCGTACAATCTGTTTTCTTGATCATCTTATTACTCCTTAAAACCATCAACGATTGTCTTGGCATTATAGTCTAATAATTGAAGATAACTGGATGCGGGCCCACCTTGTGCCGTTAAGGAATCCACATATAGCAGTCCCCCAAACCTCGCCCCTGTTTCTTTAGCCACTTGACGCATGGCTTTATCACTAATTGTACTTTCAGAAAAAACGACAGGGATCTTATTTTTCCGCACAATATCAATGGCTTTTTGAATCTGTTGGGGAGTCCCTTCCTCATCCGCATTCACCGGCCAAAGGTAAAGTTCTTTCATTTGGTAATTACGGATCAAATATGAAAAAGCCCCTTCACTGCTGACCAACCAACGCTTTTCTGCTGGAATTTCTTCTAATTTCTTTCGTACCGGCTCATCAATGGCCTTCAATCGCTCTTTATATACGGCCGCGTTATGATTATAAATTGACGCATTAGCCGAATCTAAATTAACTAATGCTCGACGGATATTCTCCACATAAATAACGGCATTGGCTGGGGACATCCATGAATGCGGGTTAGGCTTACCTGTATAGGGACCTTCTGCAATGCCCATGGGTTCAATACCCTCTGCTAGGACAACGCTTGGCACACCCTTGACCTTACTAAAAAATTTCTCAAACCAGCGCTCTAAACCAAAACCATTCCATAAGACCAAATCAGCTGATTGGGCTTTCACAATATCTAAGGGCGTTGGTTCGTACTCATGTATTTCTGCCCCGGGCTTCGTGATGGATTCGACATGTGCCGCATCCCCAGCTACATTTTGCGCCATATCTTGCAAGATAGTAAAGGTGGTAACAATGCGTTTAGGTTTTTCATTCGCGTGGACGTCAATGATGGGCGACGCCATCAAGATCAAGCTTATCCATAAGAACATTGTTATTTCCTTTCAAATGTTGGAAAAATCCCCACGCACAGATTATTGACAACTGGAACAAATCCCATAAAAATGCATTTCATGTCCAAGCACTTTAAAACCCTCTTTCTCTAATATAGGATGATAGCGTTTATCTTCATTTAAATCAGGAAACTCAAGCAAAGCGGAACAACGCACACATCGGGCATGGTGATGCGGCTTCTCGTCGTAAACATGTTCATAATGCTGATGCTTCTCACCAAAAGCTGTGCCGCGGATAATACCCGCTTCCAGCATTTCACGTAAAGACCGGTAAACTGTTGCTCGGGAGACCTTGGGGCGGCGATGAATACAAATTTTAGCAATCTCTTCTGCGGTAAAATGCCCGTGCGCGCCCATCACTTCTTTAAACACGCCGCTGCGGCCTCGGCTTAAGCGTAAACCTGACTTTAAGAGAAACTGCTCAAACCGGCACTGCTCTTTAGCAATCGTTAACATATGAGACACTGTATCATAATTAAAATAAAAAACAAGCCCTGATTACAAATCAGCTGTAACAGGACTTGCTGCCTATTTAGTTACACCATTTAATCGAACAGCCCATGGAAGGATTTTGCTTTGAACTTATCGGACGGCCAGCCGCCATATTATTCATCGCTTCCTTCAATTCTTCACGGGTGACCGCACTTTCATCTTTCCAGTTGTCATCAATACGGCCATGGTAGACCAATTGCTTATCCTTGTTAAACAAATAAATATCCGGTGTGCATTGCGCCTTAAAAGCATCCGCGACTTTTTGGGTTTCATCCACTAAATAAGGAAAATCAATACCAAGTTCCTTTGCCTTGAGAACCATCTTATCCGGCGCATCGTCTGGAAATTCAGGGTTAATGTTAGGATTTATGGCAATCGTGTTAACCCGCATGCCTTTGCCATACTTAGCCAATTGGATAACCCTGGGCCAAACAGCCAAGGCATAGGGGCAATGATTACAAGTAAACACCACTAAAAGACCGCGATCACCAAACAATTCAGATCCTTTATAAAGCTTACCGTGAGCATCCTTTAACTCAAATAAAGGCATCAACGTCCCTAAAGGGATTTTGACTGATTCTAACAAAGCCATTTACCCGCTCCTTTAAATATGTTATAAATTTTTATCTAATTAGCCATTATATGAGGACAATACCACATGTCAAGCAAGACATCTTTACTCATTGAACAATACGAAATAGGCCCCTTAAATAATTTTCTTTATCTGCTAGGCGACCCCCAAACAAAGGAAATGACCGTCATTGATCCTGCGTGGGACGTCCCTTTCTT
>CAZCHB010000110.1:2720-6495 GCA_964498235.1 uncultured Planctomycetales bacterium | reverse complement strand
CATTAATGGGAATGAGATGAGCCGATTAACGTCTGTAGGTATCAATTGGAATGATTTGGGAGTTTTAAGTAAAACGGGTATTAATTGGAATGATTTTGGACGGTTGAGTACAGTAGGTGTTAATTGGAATGATTTTGCACGATTGACTAAAACAGGTCTTAATTGTGATGACTTTAATATTCTAAGGCGTACGTGCATCAATTGGAATGATTTCAGCAGGTTTAGTAGTGTAGGTATTAATTGGAATGATATCAGCCGATTAACGACGATAGGCATCAATTGGAATGATTTTGGAGTGTTAAGCAAGACGGGTATCAATTGGAACGATATGGGCCGATTAAGTAATATAGGTATCAATTGGAATGATTTGGGAGTATTAAGCAAGACGAGTATCAATTGGAACGATATTGGCCGATTAAGTAATATAGGTATTAATTGGAATGACATTGGGGTATTAGCAAAGACGGGCATTAACTGGTCTGATTTTGGAGTATTAAGTAAGACAGGGATCAATTGGTATGATTTAGGCGTATTCACAAAGGCGGGTATTAATTGGGGCGGCTTAAACGATTTGAGCAGTGCTGGTGTTAATTGGAGCAACCTGAGCATTTTAAGTTCCGCGGCGGTTAACTGGAGTGACTTTAGTTCTTTAAGCAAAGCTGGAATTAATTGGAATGATATCGGAAAATTAAGCAATACCGGCATTAATTGGAATGACTTTGTTCTCTTAAGCAGGAACGGTATTAACTGGAATGATATTGGACGGTTGAGCACGGTAGGTGTTAATTGGAATGATATTGGACGCTTGAGTACTGTCGGTGTCAATTGGAATGATATTAGCCGTTTGAGTTCGGTTGGTGTTAATTGGAATGATTTAGGCCGCTTGAGTACTATAGGTATCAATTGGAATGATTTGGGTGTTCTTAGTAAGACGGGGATTAATTGGAATGATATGAATGTCTTAAGCCGCACGGGCATCAATTGGAATGATTTTAACCGCTTGAGTAATGTAGGTATTAATTGGAATGATTTTGCAAGGTTAAGCACGGTTGCAGTCAATTGGAATGATTTAGGAGTTCTAAGCAAGACAGGCATTAATTGGAATGATTTAGGCCGCTTGAGTACCATAGGTATCAATTGGAATGATTTGGGCGTTCTCAGTAAGACGGGGATTAATTGGAATGATATGAATGTCTTAAGCCGCACCGGCATCAATTGGAGTGATTTCAGTCGATTAAGTAATGTGGGTATTAATTGGAATGACCTAGGTGTTTTAGCTAAAACAGGTATTAATTGGAATGATATTAGCCGGTTAAGTACGGTAGGTGTCAATTGGGACGATATCAGTCTCTTAAGTAAGGTTGGGGTTAATTGGAATGACATTAGCCGTATGAGTACAGTCGGTGTTAATTGGAATGATCTGGGTGTTTTAACCAAAACTGCGATCAATTGGAATGATTTGAGTCGCTTAACTAACGTTAGTGTAAATTGGAATGATTTATCTAGATTGGCCAGCACTGGTGTTAATTGGAACGATTTTAGCGTTCTTTCGAAGGCCGGCATAAATTGGAATGATTTAGGGCGCTTATCGGGAAGTGATATTAATTGGAATGACATAAATGTTTTGAGCAGGACTGGCATTAATTGGAATGATCTTGGTACATTGACGCGTTCTGTGATTAATTGGGGTGATTTTGGCAGGCTTACAACAGCGGGTGTTAATTGGATTGATTTGAAGAGATTTTCTGAATCTGGTATCAATTGGACCGGGTTAAACGAATTAAGTAATTCAAGTATTAATTGGTACAATCTTAGCGTTTTGAGTAGTGCTTCTGTTAATTGGACTGACCTTGGTACTTTAACAAAAGCCAATGTTAATTGGGCTGACTTAAATGTTTTAAGTAATATTGGTGTCAATTGGAATGATTTTAACCGTTTAAGCAGGATTGGGATTAATTGGAATGATATTAGCCGATTTAGCAATGTAGGTATAAATTGGGATACTGTGAATGTAATCAGTCAAAATGGGATTAATTGGAATGATATTAGCCGCTTAAGTAATGTTGGAATCAATTGGAATGATTTCACAAGATTTAGTAATGTTGGCATTAATTGGGATGACTTAAATGCCCTTTCAAGAAAATCAGTTAATTGGGATGATTTGAGTTCGTTAACTAATATAGGAATTAATTGGAGTAATTTTAGTTCCTTGACCAATACTGGCATTAATTGGAATGATTTTAATCAATTAACCCGTGCAGGTATTAATTGGAATGATGTTAACGTGATCTCTAGTACAGGCATTAATTGGAATGATTTTAGCAGATTAAGTAATGTTCAAATTAATTGGAATGATATAGGGGTATTATCAAAAACAGGCATCAATTGGAATGATTTGAATACCATATCAAGAACATCAGTCAATTGGGCGGCTATAGGTGTTCTTTCTACAAGCAATGTAAATTGGTATAATTTTGCTCAATTAACACATAGTAATGTTAACTGGTCAAATTTACAGGATATTTCCAATGCTAATGTGAATTGGTATGGAATCTCAACTTTGGCAGCGGCTGGGGTCAATTGGGGGGATGTTGCGGTTTTAAGTAAATCTAGTGTTAATTGGGATGAGGTTTATAAAATTTCATCAACGGGTATTAATTGGTACGATATTAATCGAATGACGAACTCGTCTGTTAATTGGTCAAGCTTTGGAGCCTTGTCAACAGCAAATATTAATTGGGATGGGATTAATGTTCTATCACGAGAAACGTTAAACTGGTACGGCGTTGGACAAATGATAAGCAATAATGTTAATTGGGCCAATATTTCCAGCATGACTAATTCGTCAATTAATTGGATGGATATTACTGTACAAAGCATCAGTTCAATTAATTGGAGCGATTACGGTTTAATGACTCATGGCGGTGTTAATTGGCTGGATGCTGGATACTCATCCACCGCTGGGATTAATTGGGGCGGAATGAACGCGTTGATTAATAGCGCTTCCGCATTAAACCGTGTCGGTAATATCTCTGATACAGCAAGCGATACCTCGACAACATTGTTTGGAAAATTAAATTATGTATCTTCTCAAGTAGCTTCAGTTTCTACAAGTACGGATTCAACGACAATTAAAACGGCTGTTGAAAGCATACAAAGCACATTAGGAAGCACTTCAGATGCGTCAACAGCGAATACGGTCATGGGTAATATTAATGCTGTTAAGAGTATTGCAACTAAGGGCAAGAGCAGTGCTGATGCGGCCTTAGGATATTCACAAGATATTATTCGTGATTTAGGTGTTAATGGAGTTACTCCAAGTGTTTATGAGAAATTGAAACTGCTTGAAGACGCTGTGTCTGATGTAAAGAAGACCGCACAAGAAGTAAGTGAAGCTCAAGGCGGATCGTCAGAAGAAATTAAGGATGCACTTGAGAAATTGACACAAATGCTCTCAGAACAATCCCAAAAAGCAGGGTTAGAAGACACGATGACCGTCGCGCAATTATCAGAACAAGAAATGAAGAATTTTGAGAAAGTGCACTCAAAATTAGAGGAGATTTCAGTTAAAATCAATGCGCTTCGGGAGGCTATGCAAGTTCAAGACGTGGTTGTCAAGACCTGGTTTGAAAGTGAATAAAAATGAAAACCAAAACCTGGTATAAATTAATGCTGATCGCTGTATTAACAGGCATCATCTGCGTGAGCGGAATGATGCCTTTGGTTTTTGCGGATGTTTATAAGATGGAGATCATCGGGCTTAGATACTTTAATG
>CAZCHB010000110.1:0-2710 GCA_964498235.1 uncultured Planctomycetales bacterium | reverse complement strand
CTCAGTTTTCCTTCTTCTAATCGCCAATCCTCTTTTTGCGGATGTTTATATTAATGTAATGGCGGTCAATGGTGCACCTGAACGTAAAGAAACATCAGTTAAGTATAATTTGCCAGGAGATCTTCGCGCGGAAGATATTCTAGATACGAATGGATTGAAGTTGGAATACAATGTAAATGATGCTAATTATTATGTTAGCGGTTCGGTGGCGCTTGATCCTAAAGAATCTAAGACTTTTCGGATTAGGATTAAGGATGTCTGGAAAACAACACCTGAACAAACAGATCAGATTAAAGAAGAGATAAATAAAGGCTTTGAGCAAATTGGTAAGGCCTACGATGCCGCCAGTGCTCAGGCGCTAAAAGATAAACTTATCCAGCGCATAGATTATATCAGCCAACAGCAGAATTCTGCAGACAGCGTAGAGAAGAGAATGGATGCTTTTCGCAGTTACCGTAATGAGCTTGCACGGATCCGCGATCAAGCCCTAGCTGTTGATTATTGGAAATCAAATCCTCAAGCAACGATTAAAGACAAGGTTGTCCGGTTTAAGATAGACGCTGAGAATCCAACAAATGGAGAGTCAAAGGTAGTTAAACAAAAGCAGTATCTTCCATCAGAAATTAAGCCTCAGGATATTATTGATGCTGACGGGTTTGAAATACGTTATGATCAGCAAAAGCAGCAGGCTTTTTTGTTTAAAGAAGAAGAAATTCCTCAAGGGGAAAAAAAGTCCCATACAATATCAATTCGTGACATTTGGTATATATCACAAGAGGGGATAGACTATTTACGTAAGCGCGGTAATTATGCCAATGACTTTCTAAAAAATTCAAAATACGCGCAAAGTTCGCAACTATTATTAGATCAAGCTGAAGCTTTATTGAAGACGGTTGAGGAATCACAGAAATTAACGGTTGATATTAGTGAGCACATCAGTGCTTTTAGAGTAAATGACAAATCTTTTAATGAAGCGCGGATTGATATTGAAAATATTGAGAAATTATTAGCATTATACCGTGAAGATTTAGAAAAAAGCAAAGTTGAGAATGTTCTACAAAAAGTACGTTCTCTAAAAGGTGTCGCGGATATTTCTAAGCAAGTCTTTGATAAGAAGCCAACACCGTCGACAACGTGGAGCTTTATTGGGTGGGTCTTGCTTTTTGTGGGTGTTTTAAGCGTTGTTTATCTAGTTGTGCTCTTAATTAGGTCACAGGGTAAAAAAGCTTTGGTCAGCGGCGCTGAGGGCGAAGGAAAGAAGACGGAAGAGCTAAAGAAATAATTTTGCAGAATAAAAAGGAATATTATGATTTCAAAGCCGTTACAATATACTGAAGTCGGGAAAGTAAAATCACTTAGAGGGTGTATTGTTATTGTTGTTGGTTTGCGTAACTGTATAAATGGCCAGCTGATTAAGTTTGGTTATGGAACTATTGGGATGGTGCTTGGTTTTAATGAAACTGAAACCCAGGTGCTCTTAATTAAGGAAAGTGAAAAAATTAAGACGGGTGATATTGCTACAGCTTCTATTGAACATTTTGAAATGCCGGTTGGGGAGAATTTTATCGGCCGTATTATTAATGTCTTGGCTGATCCTTTAGATGGCCTAGGTCCCATCGAGCCAGCAAAGATGTATCCGATTTTCCCTGAGGCGCCGCCTATCTTAGTTCGCCAGCCGTTAAGTAAAACTTTAGAAACTGGGATTAAGGTTCTTGATGCGATGATTCCAATTGGGTTGGGTCAACGTGAACTAATTCTGGGGGATAAGGGAACAGGAAAGACTACCTTTGTCACGGATACTATTCTTAATCAGAAAAATACAGGTGTTATATGTATCTATGTAGCCATCGGTAAGCCTCGTTCAGCGTTAGCAAAGATTGTCCAGCTATTTAAAGATCACGATTGTTTTAAATACAGCCTTATTATTTCTGCCGGTGCTTCTGTGCCTCCTGGACAACAATATTTAGCGCCTTATGTGGCTTGTTCAGTTGCTGAATATTTTTTGCATCAGGGAAAAAATGTTTTTATTGGTTTTGATGATTTTACGAAACATGCTTGGGCGTATCGTGAAATTTCTCTGTTATTAGGACGTCCGCCAGGCCGTGACTCATATCCTGGAGATATTTTCTATTTGCATTCAAAGATGATTGAGCGCGCCTGCTTTCTTGATGAGAAACGCGGCGGCGGATCTATTACATTTTTTCCAATCGTTGAAATTCTTGAAGGAGATTTAACCGCCTTCGTTCCATCTAATTTAGTTTCTATGACCGACGGGCAGATCTTGTTGTCAGGAACATTGTTTGGAGAAGGTCAAAAGCCGGCATTGGATCTTGGACTGTCAGTTTCACGTGTTGGGTCAAAGGTTCAGTGGCATGCCATTAAAACATTGTCTGGACCGCTGCGTTTGGAATATTTGCAGGACCGCGAGTTATTGCGTATTTCTAAATTAAAAACCACCGGTCATTCCGATGAAACTTTAGAGCGATTAAAGCGCGGCGCTATTCTAACTGAAATTCTTAAGCAGGATAAAGATAAACCGGTTATTCAAGAAATTCAAGTAATGATTTTTTATGCATTCAATAAAAAGATGTTAAATGATCTGACTATTCCTGAAGTTCGTATTTTTCAAGAAGAAGGTCTCAAGTTTGCGCTGGCTAATAATCCTGATTTGCTTAAAACATTACGAGAAAAGCGTAAATTAGATCCTGAT
>CAZCHB010000109.1:0-6511 GCA_964498235.1 uncultured Planctomycetales bacterium | reverse complement strand
AAAGTCCTTTACCGGAAAAACCATCTGCTCAAGAAAGAAATCTTGACCAAACAAGTTAAAAATATCCTCGTCTAGAATATACTCACCTTGGAACACAACCCAACCTACTTGTTCAGCTAAAGCGTTTGCAATATGCGTTTCATCAATAAAATCGTAGTGCTTCAGAACACATCCAATCTTTTCCCATCCATTGTTTTTTTGCACCTTTAAACAAAACTCAAGTGTTTGCGCGTTAATAATTCCTTGACGAAGTAAAATATTTCCAAAGCGTTCTGCCTGCATTTTACGATCCTAATTTAATGGTTTCTTCGTGACCATCTAAAAAACTGACACGCACAGTCTCAGTATTAATTGCCTTAATATGAAATCCCTCAACCATATCCTGCCCATCGACAACCACGCAATCGACCCCGTCAATACTAATCATAGCTTCTTTAACCTGACCATGAATAAATGCCCCCAAAAACCTGATCCTAGGCTTTGCCGCCTTACCATTCTCGGAATCTTGCTGTGTTAAAGGAGCGCTTGCCTTCCCACTTAACTGGGATAACTTTATTTCAACCTCCCGTTTTTTTAGCTCTAAACTGACCCGCTCCAAATCTAAAGTAAGCATCCTAATCGATTTAATCTGATCGCTTTCTTGATTAACAAAATCTTCCATTTGCTTAAACTTGACATCCGATTGATTTGATTTTTCACCAATGGTTATCGGCTGTTTTTCAGTCGTTTTAGAATTCTCAATTAATTCTGTTTCCTGCACAGGCCTTGCCGCATCCTCAATCAATGAAACTTCCCCAGCATAGGTCCATCGGCTTACAAATAAAATGACAATTAATAAGATATACATTCCATCCTCCCCTTATGACCCATAAATTAAAATTGATACACCTAAACTATCTTTACTATAACTAACCTCAGCTACTTCCAATGGTTCATCCGTTATGAGTTGCTTTACAAACTGAAAAACATGAAAATATTGGTCAGGCCCTGATAAATCATAAAAATTTAAACTTGAATAAACCTGTCGGATCCCAGCATGACTTGAAGGGATAATCTCTGAAACATTAATTAAGCACTTGTAATCATTAATATCTGCAAAAATCCTAGAATATTCATATAAATAATTGATATAAATATCTATGTTTCTAATAGGCTTATCGTTATATGCCAAAACAACTTTAATTTCTTTCTCTAAAAATGAAATTTCTGAACTGATATCGGTTATCTGCTGCCTAGCTTTTAGGTAATCTTCATACACTTGAGCCGCAACAAAAAAGCCAATAACCAATATTGCCATGCTAAATGTGAAAACCCTCCAATTCATAACTAACCCTTACTGTTATTGATGCTTAAGTTGATCTGCTGTCCTAGACTCTTATTTACATCCAAAGTTCTAACCTCAGCTTTTGTGAATAACCCTTCCAGGCGAAAACTAGATAAACGCACGTGTTCATTAAGAGGAAAGATTATTCCTTTAAAAACCCATGCGTTTAAACCATCTTTTTTAATTGAGAACTCCTTAATCCCATACCCATACGGCGTGTTTTCAATAAAATCAAAATAAAGCAGATCACACTCAACAGCATCGGTCCTATTTATAAAATTTAAATATTTTTTCTGATTTAATGCCTCCAATTCCTTAACTATCCTATTTCTCTCATTGACATAATAAGCAAGACGGCTTTGTGTGCTTCTAAGAATAAGGTGCGATCCTAAATATATACATCCAGCCAGCAACACAGGCAGACCAATAAGAAGTATTGTTCTTAACCGTTCACCTATCCGAAGCAAACGTTTTTGCCTAGCTAATTCATGAGGCAAAATAAAATTAATGCCGAATTTAGCAGCTTTTAAACCCTCTAAAACAACAAAGGCGCTGTCAAGATGGACAATGTTTTCTTGGGACGCCAATCCTTGTTCTAAAAATGAATGCAGCCACACACGATTATTTGACACAAGGATAAATTGTTTAGCTTGGAAACTAATCAGTGAACGTTTAATTTCTCCTGCCATATAAACTAAGTCCCGCATGCTAATCCTTCGAGGAGCGCTAAAACGAAGCTCCTCAAAAATAGTAACAATAGCCTGCGTCTTTAGGTCATCGACAAAAATCACTGTGCGGTTATCCGTCAGCAATGACTTGCTATTTAAATATGCTCGGACACTAATGGGGTAAGGTATCACTGCGGAAACCTTAACTGGCTTAAAATAATTATAAATGTCCTCAATTGTTTGCTTTTTTGCCGCAATAATCTGATATTGCCGGGCGGATAAACGTTCTTCCTGAATTAAATACTCCTGGCTGAAACTTGCATCAATCAAGGCTTCTTTTTGCGTGCCCGCTTCCTGCGGAGCATCAATGATCTTAATCTCACAATCAATAAATGACGCCGTTATGGATTTTATCTTTGATTTAACATTCCGTTCAATCTCATCACGCCCATAACTTCCCATTTGACCGTTTAAATCCATATACAACCAATCATCAACTAATACAACATCCATCTTTAGACCTTTCTGGGTGTAATAAAAATTATTAATTCAGTCCTATTCTGCTTCTCATGCGCGTATTCAAACAGCCTTCCTAAAACAGGCAGTTTGGACAATAGAGGAACCCCCTCTTTCCCTTTCTCTTTGAAAGAAGTTATTAATCCGCCAATGGCCACCGTCTGGCCTTCATCAAGCTTAACCAGGGTATTAATTGATTTAGTCGTGGTTTGCGGCGCTTCGATAGTCGTAGTTCCTGACCTAATAGAACGGATATTATCAATAGTAGTTACCACCGGTGTTACGGATAAGTAAATCTTGCTGCCGACAATATTGCCCAGTAATCGCATGGTCACCCCTTCCTGGACTTGAGATGTCGATAAAGACGTAATGGTACCTGTTTGCGTGGTTTCTTGGCTGGTATGGTCAACAAAACTCTGTGTTGATCCTACTTGAATCACAGCCACTTGATTATTAAGCATTATCACCCTTGGTTGAGAAACAATCTCAACCTTACCCTGCTTATTTAAAGCATCAATGACCAATTTAACGCCGCTGGAACTGACTCCCGAACCCTGCCTTGAACCCTCCGCGTTAAAAGTGAAAAACTGACCGCTGGTGAAATTACCGGATGCAAAATTAGTTGCCATCCCAACGCTATTAAGCGTATTCAAATCTTTTGCTAACACATTCCAATCCACACCAAGCCTATTCTCATGGTTTAGTACAATCTCCATCACCCGTACATCAACCTCAATCTGCTGACCCACACGATGGTTTAATTCATCAAAATACCTGCCAATCCTCTGTAAAGATAACGGATCATCTGTGACAATAACGGCACCAGCTGATTTATTAACTGAAAATTTGCCTGACACAGAAACCAATGTCTTTAGATTTGCCGTCACATCATCCCAAAGTGAAATTGGCTGAGTTTGGTTCTCCACAATAATCTTAGTCCCTAACTTTACTTGAGCATTATTAGCCGTATTCAATGTATTTCCTGAAGATCTATCCGTTGACTGCACAAATGATTCGTTGCTTGTCATATCATTGAATTGACTAAAGATGGGCGGCAGGACGATACGAAAAATTCGGGTCTCTTCAGCAAGAACAATCAAATCTCCGTCCTTAATCTGAAATCCATACCCTAATGAATACAACAGTGTATTTAAGGCGTGCTCAATAGACACATCTGTCACATTAACTGATACCTTCTTATCTTGAACACCTAAACCCAGTATAAGATTATATTTAATGCTTTTAGCCACTGGTTTTAAAATAACGCTTAACGGCAGACCTTCGGCTTTAAGCGTTACTTTTTGGCTAAAGACCATTGGCAATCGTCCTTTAAAATCGTTACTTCTTGGTGTTTCCTTACCGGATGCTTTCTTAGAAAAAATCTTTTTCTTATTGGACGTCCACGCCTGATCTATAATCCGGGCTTTCTCTTGTGGATTTAATGCCTCTTGATACGCCATTGCTGCTGGGCAAATAGGTAATATCAACAGCATTGACACCCATATCTTTTTTATTATCTTCATATGATTCCCCTTGCATTGTTATAGGATAGGCGGGACTTTGAGCCCATTCCCCTGGTTTAATAATCACGAGTTCTTTATGTTCCGGGATAAAAACGCCATTGGCGATATGGCCTGGAACCTTAACTTCCTGCACCATCGGTGCTGACCAATGATAATAAGGAAACATTCCTCCTTGAAATTGTCCTGTAACAGCATCAATCTGTTCCTTAACCTCCGCCTGATACCCTTGAGCATAAACCTGCTTTCCCTCTTTTGGCGCGTGCGAACAGCCAAGAAAACAAAGCATTGATAAACATAACATCTTTTGCCTATACCCCATAAGGCTTCTCCTTCACGCAGTTCTTGATCGCTTCTAATAGATTCCCCTCACATTCTTTAGATTTATTAAACAAATATTCATTATCACGGGCTTCAGAACTCGCTGCCCAATATAGAAAGGGATCCGGGACTAAACGTAACACGCCGCAGGAACTATCTGTTATCACATACGCTTCTGAATATTTCTTTTTAACCGTCTCAACTGTCTTTAACGCCTTAATAACCCCGTCATCTAACGACAATCTTTCTTTCAGCAAATCAATAACGCTTGGTTCCTGCTTTAAGAATACCTTATTTGACGCATTAGCAATAATCGCAATGCCGCTTTCATGACGGGTTAAATCTGCCATTTCCTGGGTTATCGCAACAACGGAACAACGCAATTTTCGGAAAGTTTTAAAAGCATTAGTAATATAATCAGCGGTATTCTTAACTTTTAATAACGACCACGCCTCATCAATCAATAAATATTTTCGTTTCGGTTTGAGTTCTGGCGATGAAACGAAATTAGTCATAAAAAATATCAGGTTTAATAAAACAGTGGTTTGCAAATCCGGATAAGCACTCAGGTTGGCCAACTCAAATACCGTAAACCTGCCTTTAACCTCAAATTGATTTTGACCGTCAAAGAATCCTCCATAGGGTCCTTTAGCCGTAAACGGTGTTAAACGCAAGGCCAATGTCGGCCCCATTAAGGAATTAATACCAAATTGTTCGTTAAACTTATTATCATTGAGCACCACAATCACATCAGATAAAGTAACTTCCCTGCCTACAGCCCTATTTTCGTAACAAAGCATCACTGCCTTATGAAGCAATCCTTCCTCTTCACGGGTTAAACGATCGCGCTCATCACCGCCGGATGCCATCTGAGATAATAAAGCAATCAAAAACGAACAATTTTCAGGTGTTGGAGGGTTAACAAATGGGTTAATACGGATGGGTTGATTTAGATCAAAACTCATATACTGACCGTTTAATATACTATTTAATTTCCTATATGAGTCTCCTTTGTCTAAAACGAAGAAATGTGCACCTAACCTGTCATTCTGGAGAATAAAATCATTAATAAAGAAACTTTTCCCTGAACCTGAAGCACCTATGACCACCCCATGAGGATTAATATTCGAATCGAAAAAATCAAGAAATACGACTTCCCCTCTGCGATTATAATACATTTGTGCAGGAGTCTTGTGGCCCCTTAGCGACCCAAAAACAGGGAGCATGTCTGCGGCATTAGCAGACATTAATCGCTTAGCACGCCGTATATACTGTTCATAATAAGGATCAAAATTAAGCGGCAAACACGTTAGGAATAATGACGCACCAATCAGCTCCTCTTTAATCCCTTCACACCCTAAACGAGAAAGACTGCTTAATAGATTATTAGCCGCAGCCTCTACATGTTCCTCTTTAGCATCAGTGATCACCCAATGAATGCGCGCCTGCACAATCTTTGATCCCCCCTTGAATATTTGACTAATTGTCTCATCCAGTTCTCTCTTCTTCTCAACTGCCTCAACCGACTTATCCCCTAAAAAATTATCTTGATGCATAAATGCAAAACTTTTCTGCATATTCAAACGATTCATTGACTCTTGCGCGCCAGGCACTATTAAATTGATGATCATCATAAAATCATGAGGGATGTCCAAAAGGCAGAACTTATTACCTTCATAAAACTCACGCGTGTACATCCCCATTGATGTTTCTTTTGGCAGTTCTTTTAAACTGATCAATCTCATTTGAGTATCTTCAAAGCAAATTCCAGAACCCGTTACCTTAGGCACATTAAACAAGATTTGATTACGAATAGGCTCCTGCTCATTAAATGAAACTTTTTCAATTGATGCTTTACGCCTTGGATTTAAAATACCATATGTCCACCCAACAAGTTCTTCCGCCGCCCATGCCTTATACGAAATCCCTAATGAACTAAATATCCCTTCAACAAGACGGGCGTGATTATTAAACTCAAGCTTATGCCTTATCATTTGACTGTTAAGCTCAGATTCAACCTTTCCTTTTGGCCGAAGCAATTCTAATGTTTTGACCCAAAATGTTGGATGCGTCCAATCTGGAAAAAATCTCAACGTCACATAAAGACTGATATTTTTAGGTACAAAATGCTCACTTTTATGACTAAAAAATCCCTCACTACA
>CAZCHB010000108.1:0-6605 GCA_964498235.1 uncultured Planctomycetales bacterium | reverse complement strand
CCGTTTTGTTGTCTATATGCCCATGGATCGCCATAACGGGATTTCCAAGAAAATCGAGAAGCCCGAAGAACGCCAGCGCCTGCGCGAGATATTAAAATCATTTAACTTTGTCCGCAGCGGCGGATTTATCGTGCGCACTGCCTCCGTTGATATTGGTGAAAAAGAAATCACCCGTGATGCTAAATTTTTGACTGCGATGTGGGAGAAGATACGCGCTTTAGGCAAGCAAAAACAGCCGCCAGCCTTGGTTTATAAAGAATATGATTTAATCTGGAAGGTTGTGCGTGATTTATTAAAAGATGAGGTGGGTAAATTAATCATCGATTCCCAAGAAGAATATATCAAGCTCCGGAAATTTGCTGAAACATTAGCTGGAAAGGAAATGGTTGAGAAGATTCATTTTCACGATGGGCCCCAGTCGGTTTTTGAAGCAAAGGGCATTTCAAGGGAACTTGAGAAGATTTATGAAGCTAAGGCGTATTTAAAGTCAGGGGCTTACATTGTTATTGAGCCGACTGAAGGGTTAATTGTTGTTGATGTTAACAGCGGCCGCTTTAAGTCTAAAGGCTCTCCGGAAGATGCCGCCTTTGCCGTTAATATGGAAGCCGCTCCCGAAATTGCCCGCCAATTACGCCTGCGTGATTTAGGCGGGATTATTGTGATTGACTTTATCGATATGAACCGCGAAGACCACAAGCGCAAGGTCTTAAATGCCTTGCGGGATGAGCTGACCAAAGATCATGCTAAAACCGAGGTTAACCGTATTTCTCAGTTGGGTTTAGTTGAAATGACCCGCGCGCGGACCGGAAAAACTATAGAATCTTTGAAATTTCATGCTTGTCCTTATTGTGAAGGGCGGGGAAAGGTGAAGATAGATTAAAGATTGACTAATTAAGTCAATTTGTATATAATCTGCTTTCTCAATTTGAGGCTTAGTTAAAAGGAGTTTATCATGTTCGCAGTCGTTCAATTAGGAAACAGCCAATTTAAAGTAGCTGCCGGTGATACTATCCATGCGGATCGCTTGGATTTTGAAGTTGGAAAGAAGATTACCTTAGATAAGGTCTTGCTTGTTTCTGACGGTAAGACGGTTAAGATTGGCCAGCCATACCTTAAGGATGTTGATATTAAAGGTGAAGTTGTTGACCACCCGCGCGGGGATAAAGTAATTGCCTTTAAGTACCGCAAGCGCAAAGATTCTGCCCGTACCCATGGTCACCGTCAGGATTTAACATCTGTTAAGATTGAGAAGTTTTCACTTTAATAGATTAAGTTAGTTCTACATAATCCCAGTATCCGGTGAACCGGATATTGGGATTTGTCGTTTATAGCAATGGTAGGGATAGGCCAAGGTGCGTGATATGAAGTTTATGGAATACCGAATTGTCTATTAGGCCGTAGCCAATTCGGTATAAATTCGCACAGGCTAACTTGACGTTCGTCCCGATAAATCGGGACTCCGTAAGTTAGGTGCTCATTTATGGCATTCGTAGATAAAGCAAAAATAGAAGTTGAGGCGGGAAACGGGGGGAAGGGGTGTGAAAGCCATTACCGTGACCTGTGGATGCGTTACCCGAGTCCAGATGGCGGCAGCGGCGGGGATGGCGGGGACATTGTTTTTGTGGCTGACCGTAACCTGCATACCTTGTTAGATTATCGTTTTAAACAGCATTATAAAGCAGAGCGGGGTGGACATGCCAGCAGCAAGAATAAGACGGGAAAACGCGGAGAGCCTTGTATCTTGCGTGTCCCGGTTGGCACCATGGTGTGGGATGACGAAACAGATTTGTTGATGCGGGATTTAGCCCATGATGGAGATCAGGTATTAGTCGCTAAGGGCGGGGCTGGAGGACGCGGTAATAATAAAGGTCGTACGGTCACCCTTCCCGGTGCTGGAGAGAAACGCGCCATTCGTCTTGAGCTTAAAATAATCGCGGATGTGGGCTTGGTTGGTTTTCCAAATGCCGGCAAATCTACTTTAATTTGTGCGGTGAGTAAGGTAAAATCTAAGATTGCTGACTATCCATTTACGACCAAGGCACCGGTGCTTGGTATTGTCAAGGGTGGAGATTATGGCGAGGGCGATTTTATCATGGCAGATTTGCCTGGTCTTGTTGCGGGGGCTCATGAAGGTAAGGGCTTAGGGCATCAGTTTCTAAAACATGCAGAACGTACCAAGATCCTTGTCCATATTATTGATATGTCAGGTGCAGAAGGGCGCAATCCGGTTGATGATTACCACCAGATTTGTGAAGAATTAGATCAGTATAGCGAGGAGCTTTCGCATAAGCATAGAATCATTGTTGCCAACAAAATGGACATGCCGGATTCAAAGAAGAACTTAACGCGGTTTAAGCGTAAGGTGACAAAGAATGTTATTGCCGTGTCAGCCAAAGATAATGAAGGTTTAGATAAATTAATGGCCCATATACGCACCTTATTATGAACAGGATTTTTCAAAAGAAAATAGAGCGCGTCGTCATTAAACTTGGTTCCAGCCAGATTGTGGATGGGAAACTGAGCCCAAAGATTGCGGATTTAAAGCGATTGGCTTCTCAAGTTGCCACTTTACAAAAGAACCATATTGATGTCGTGTTGGTTTCATCGGGAGCCATAGCCTTAGGTATGGGGGAGTTATTAGAACGAAAACGCCCCACTGAATTGGCGGATTTGCAGGCCCGCGCGGCTATTGGCCAGGCGGCCTTGATGCGACTTTATAGTGAATTGTTTAAGACCGTCAAGCTTAAATGCGCGCAGGTCTTGTTAACCTGGGATGATTTTGATAACCGGGCCCGATTCCAGAATGCCCGGCATACCTTGGAGGCCATCTTAAAGCAAGGCGTTGTGCCCATTATTAATGAAAATGACACAACATCGACGGAAGAAATCAAGTTTGGCGATAACGATAAGCTCTCCGCCTTGGTAGCCAGCCTTTTACATGCTGATTTGCTGGTGATCTTATCCGATGTTGAGGGGCTTTACGATCATAATAAAAAAGTTTTTGAAGAGATTTCTGAGATCACGGCCGAGATTGAAGGGGTGGCGGGCGGCACCAAAAATGCCAATATAGCCCGTGGGGGCATGAGCGCGAAGATTGACGCGGCCAAGATTGCCACCCACGCCCGGGTGCCTTGCATCATCACGGCGGGAAGCACCAAGGATGTTTTATTGCGCCTGATTAAGGGCGAACGGTTGGGGACGTACTTTATTGAACGCAAAGAAAAACTCCTTGATGGGGATAATGAACATGAATTTATCCGCTCACATTTTAAAAATCGCGCAAAAAGCTAAAGAGGCCTCCTACGCTTTAGCACAGCTTTCTTCGGATGAGAAAAACCGTGCCTTAACGAAAATGGCTCAGGCCTTGCGGGATGAGGCCGGTTTTATTATCAAGGAAAATGCCAAGGATCTGCGTTTTTCCCATCAGCATCAATATTCCAAAGCCTTGATTGATCGCTTGACCTTAAACGAAAAGCGTATTAAGGACATGGCCGACGGCTTGCTCGCGACAGCTAAATTAAAAGACCCAATTGGCCAATTATTAGAAACCATCAAGCGCCCCAACGGCCTGTTGATTAAAAAAATCCGCGTGCCATTGGGGGTGGTGGGCATCATTTATGAGTCGAGGCCTAATGTCACCAGCGATTGCGCTGGGCTTTGCTTGAAATCCGGCAATGCGGCTATCCTTAAAGGTGGGCGTGAAGCCATTTTTTCAAACAAGGCTATTTTTAAGGTTTTAAAGAAGGCGTTGACTAAGACCAAGGTGCCGGCGGATGCCTTGCAATTGATTGAGTCTGTTGACCGCCAGGCGGTGCATGAATTATTGAAATTGGACCCGTGGGTTGATGTGATTGTCCCCAGAGGCGGTGAGGAGCTGATCCGTTTTGTCGCTGAAAATACCCGCATTCCGGTGGTGAAGCACTTTAAAGGCGTTTGCCATGTTTATGTCGGTAGACACGCGGATTTCGCCATGGCCCGCAATATTGTCATGAATGCCAAGACGCAAAAGCCCGGTGTTTGTAACGCCATGGAAACCCTTTTGGTGGATCAGGCGGTGGCAAAGCAGTTTCTTCCTTCGATGATTGTTGAGCTACAAAAAGCTGGATGTGAAATCCGAGGTGACGCGGCTGTTTGTGCCCTGATCAAGGACGGGGTGAAGCGGGCCTCTAAGGATGATTGGTATAAGGAGTATTTGGATTTGATCTTAAATGTGCGCATTGTCAAAGGGCTTAATGAAGCGGTGTCGCATATCAATGCCTTTGGTTCGCATCATTCGGATGCTATTGTGACTAAGGATAAGGGTCAAGCTCAGCTTTTTTTAGATCAAGTGGATTCTGCCTGTGTTTATGTTAACGCGTCGACGCGTTTTACCGACGGTTTTGAGTTTGGCTTTGGCGCTGAGGTTGGGATCAGCACGGATAAACTGCATGTGCGCGGCCCCATGGCCTTAGAGGGATTGACCAGTTACAAGTATGAGATTTTCGGGAAAGGCCAGATCCGTTCATGAAACGCTTAGGCATCCTTGGTGGTTCATTTGACCCGGTGCATCAAGGTCATTTAATGATGGCAGAATCCGCGGCGGATGCTTTTAGTTTGGATAAGGTGGTTTTCGTCGTCGCCAATCATTCACCTTTTAAAGATGAACGAAACGCCAGCGCGCCTGACCGGTTAAACATGGTCAAGGCCGCAATCAAGCATAACCCGCGCCTGGAGCTTTCTGATGTTGAAATCAAGCGCGGCGGGATTTCGTATACGGTTGATACCTTAAATTATTTTAAAAAAGAATACCCCCATGCTGAGTTATTTTTGATCATCGGCGGGGACAATGTGCCGGGCTTGGGACGATGGAAGAATATAGAAGCCATTAAAGCCATGGCCCGTTTTATTGTTATCGAGCGCGATTGGTTTGACGTGTCCTCATCGCTCTTGCGCGATCGGCTCAATAAAAAGAAATCAATCCGGTATTTGACGCCGGAGAGTGTGATTAGGTATATTACTAAGCATTGTTTGTACGCATCGTGTTAAGGGACTGGCCAGGCTTCTTTCAGGTCTTCATACCCCCAGCCCTCGCAACACATGCACATGCGTCAAAGGCAAAGCTTGGGGTTATTCGGTAAATACACCTTTTATGGGTGGCATGTGGCGGGGGAAGTTCAGACCTTCAAGAACTTGCCCACTCCCTTAACTAGATAGGCTAAGAAAGGGTTGTTATGAGTGATCCAAGAACAGTGATTAAGTTTGGTACGGATGGCTGGAGGGCGGTTATTTCTGATACCTTTACCTTTGAGAACCTGCGCATTGTCGCTCAGGCTGTGGCGGATTGGGTGCAAAAGAATAATCCGTCTTTTACCGATAAAAAAGTTGCCGTGGGTTATGATAACCGCTTCCTATCTGCTGAGTACGCCCGGGCATTTGGGGAGGTTTTAGCCGGCAATGGCATCCAGGTGTATTTATCTGACACCTCCCTGCCCACACCGGCTTTAAGCCTGGGGGTCACGCATTTAAAAGCGGTTTGTGGCATCATGATCACCGCCAGCCATAATCCCGCTAAATTCAACGGCATCAAGATCAAAACGGCCCAAGGCGGCGCCGCACCTAAGGACATCACTTCCGTCGTCGAATCATATTTAGGCGCCACTCCCGTCAAAAAGGCGGATGGCCCCATCATGGTCCATGATTTTAAGAAAGCCTATGTTTCGTTTATTAAGAATTATTTGGACCTTAAAAAGATCAAGACATCAAAATACAAGGTATTGACCGATATCATGCATGGGTCGGGGCGGGATTTGATGGCGCAGATCTTAAAAGGCACGGCCGTGCGTTTGGAATTGATGCGGGCGGACGTGAATCCCGGCTTTGACGGCAGTAAGCCGGAGCCTATACCGGAGTGTTTGAGTTTATTGATGGGCCGCATGAAGAAGGAAAAGCAGGATTTAGGTCTTGTGCTCGACGGTGACGCAGACCGCGTGGCCGCGGTTTCACCGGGCGGGGATGTTGTGTCGCCTCAAAAGATCTTAGGCCTCTTGGTCTTGCACCTGGTGCGCAACCGGGGTGTGGAAGGCGGTATTGTTAAAACCTTGTGTTCGACGACGATGATGGATAATATTGCCCGTAAGCTTAACCGCAAGCTTTATGAGACACCGGTTGGCTTTAAATATATTTCTGATTTAATGGTCACCCAACAGATTGTCGCGGGGGGAGAAGAGGCGGGGGGCATGGGCTTGCCTAATTATATCCCTGAGCGCGACGGGACCCTGGCGGGGCTCTTGCTGTTGGAGATGATGGTTTATAATAAGCGTAATTTCAAGCAATTGATTGACGACATGGAAAAAGAATTCGGCAGGTATTATTACCAGCGCTTGGATTACAGCATGGATGCTAAGAAGGTTGATTTAAATAAATTAAAGACGATTGCCTCGGTGCTGGGGCGCAAGGTGATTGAGGTCAAGGATTTTGACGGGGTGAAATTGATCTGCGATAATGAAGACTGGCTGATGTTCCGTCCCTCCGGAACCGAACCCCTGGTTCGCATTTATTCCGAGGCGAAATCTTTAAAACGTGCCAAGGATTTATTAGAATTTGGACGTAAAACCATAGACCCTAAT
>CAZCHB010000107.1:6437-6645 GCA_964498235.1 uncultured Planctomycetales bacterium | reverse complement strand
CCATCCAAGCCTCCTAAAAAATTTGTTAAGGTTGATAACTGCCCTAGAGTCTACTCGATAAAAATTACGTTGTCAATGATTCTATGGCAAATCAATGATTGCTTTAAGCTCTTTTTGCTGAATATCCGTCAAAGGACCAATAATGGCTACATTCAGACGTTTGGGATTTAAAATGTGCCTGGCGACGCGTGTAATATCGTCTAAACTG
>CAZCHB010000107.1:0-6427 GCA_964498235.1 uncultured Planctomycetales bacterium | reverse complement strand
GCGCTTAACCGCTTCAGCCAAGGTCTTAACCTTGTCATTATTAAGAATAACATCTCCCACCCACAACATATGGTCAAGGGTGTCTTCTAATCCCAATAAAAATTGACCTTGATAATAATCCTTAGCGCGCCTGAATTCATCGGCGCTAACGCCTTGTGATGATACTTTTTTTAGCACCTTCAATATCAAATCAAGCGCTGGGACAATCTTGCTATTGTCGACCCCCGCGCGGATCATGAACATCCCGGTATCATCCAGGCTTTTAATGCCGCTGGATACAGAATAAGCTAATCCTCTTTTTTCACGGACTTCATTAAATAAACGGCTGGACATATTCCCACCTAGCATGATGCTTAATAAGGACATGACGTAATAATCGGGATGATTGGCTTCATAGGCTAAATACCCCATGGCCAGATGCATTTGTTCGGTGTTTTTATGGTGCAAATTGGCTGTAGGCTTATCCTGAAACTTCCGGGCAGGGTCGACGCTTATTTTCCCATTTGGTTTAAGCGCAGACAATTTACGGCGCACCAAGTCAACTAATTCATCATGATTCACCCGGCCGCAGGCAGAAATAACCGCGTTTTGAGGGGCATAAAGCTTATTGTGAAAATCCCTCAGCATTTTAACCGACATATTAGAAACTGTTTCATGCGTTCCAGCCAAACTCTTTCCCAGCTGATGGCCGGGCCACATTAATGCCTCTAAAAGCTCGCCTACATGGTACTGAGGCAAGTCATGGTACATTTTAATTTCTTCTAGAATGACAGTCCGTTCTTTAACCACATCTTTGTTAGCAATGGTTGGGAAAAAGCTGATATCCGCCAAGACATCAACCGTTCTAGGCAAATGACGCGCCGGAACCTTGGCATAATAACAGGTCTCTTCATCACCGGTAAAAGCATTTAAACTTCCCCCAACACCTTCAATCAATTGCTTAATCTGATCGCAGGAATAGTTCCGGCTGCCCTTAAAGGCGATGTGCTCCAGAAAATGAGCGGCACCTTTATTAATATCCTGCTCATAACGGCCGCCTGCTGAAAACCAAACCCCTATCGCCGCACTGTCGCGGTCTTTAAGTGTTTGGGTCACAATCTTAATTTTATTAGGCAGCTCAGTAATACGACGCATATTATTTTAAGCCCTCAGCTAATGAGGCGGCAAAACGGGAAACCGCCTGAACTAAATCGCTTTTGCCGGCATGTTGTTGGATTACCTTGATAATGGCTGAACCAACAATAACCCCATCAGCAGCACGGGCAATTTCTTTGACTTGAGAAGGTGTAGAAATCCCAAAACCAGCGCAAATTGGTTTGGAGGTAAATTGCTTCGCGTGCCTAATGTGGCGGATAACATCGCTTGATTTTGCCTGCGCATTACCCGTCACCCCAGTTAAAGCTACGTAATAAATAAATCCCGTCGATGCTAAAGCATTGCTTTTAATACGCTCATCGACAGTCGTAGGCGCAACAAAGAACACCGTCGAAATGCCAACTTTAAAGGCAAGCGTACGGAGACTCCCTGCTTCTTCAGGAGGCAAATCAGGGATAATCAACCCATCAATGCCGACTTCCTTGCACTTGGCTATAAATTTTGCTTCTCCGTAATGGAAAATAGGATTGTAATAACTCATAAAACATAGCGGAACTTGGGAATGACAGCGGACACTTCTGACTAAATCAAATATTTTAGCTAAGGTGGTTCCCTTTAATAAAGCACGCTTAGATGCCTCTTGTATCGTCGTGCCGTCCGCTAAAGGATCTGAAAATGGAATGCCGAGCTCAATAATATCAACGCCGGATTTTTCAAGGGCATAAACAAGCTGTTCTGTTGTTGGAAGATTGGGATCACCGGCAGTAATGTACGCTATCAGTGCTTTTTTATTACGTTTTTTTAAATTTTCAAAAGTTTGATCAATACGATTTGTCATATTAGATGTATTGGACTATCTGATTCATGTCCTTATCCCCGCGGCCGGAGAGACACACAATCACTGTAGCGTTCTTCTTGACCCGTTTTGATAACGTTGTTAGATATGCGATCGCATGCGATGTTTCTAAAGCTGGTATAATGCCTTCTAAACGTGATAATAATTTTAAACCGCCAATCGCTGACTTATCATCAACGCTTACATATTCTGCCCGCCCTGATGTTTTATAAAATGAATGCTCTGGACCAACGCCTGGATAATCCAATCCAGCGGCGATAGAATGGGCGATTTGCACCTGACCGTCGCTGTCTTGCAGCAACATGCTTTTACTGCCGTGTAACACCCCGACACTGCCCTTAGTTAAGGTGGCTGAATGTTCCTTGGTATGAACACCATGCCCTGCCGCTTCAACCCCAATCATTTTGACTGTCTTATCCTGATAGAAGGCATGGAACAAACCCATGGCATTACTGCCGCCGCCGACACAAGCGACCGCATAATCAGGCAGCTTATGTTCCTTAGCCTTAAACTGGGCGCGCGCCTCCTGGCCGATAATCGATTGGAATTCCCTGACCATCAATGGATATGGATGAAACCCAGCCACGGAACCTATAATGTAAAAAGTATCATGAGGATTCGTCACCCAATCACGCACCGCTTCATTCATCGCGTCTTTAAGCGTTTTTGATCCACTCTCAACAGGACGCAGCTCAGCTCCCATCAATTTCATCCGATAGACATTAAGCGACTGGCGCTTAACATCTTCTGCGCCCATATAAATAACACAGCGCAAACCAAACAACGCGCAGGCCGTGGCCGTCGCGACACCGTGCTGACCGGCTCCAGTCTCAGCAATAATGCGCGTCTTACCCATGCGCCTGGCTACAATGATCTGACCTAAAGTATTATTAATCTTATGCGCGCCGGTATGCAGCATGTCTTCGCGTTTCAAATAAACCTTCAGCGTTTTTAAATGATCGCTTAAGCGCTTGGCTAAATATAAATTGGTGGGGCGCCCCGCATACTCTTTAAGGTAGAAATTAAATTCTTTTCTAAAGGAAGCATCTTTCTGGATCTTAGCAAATTCCCTCTCAAGCTGGGTCAATACGGCCATTAACGTTTCCGGCGCGTACCTGCCGCCAAATTCACCATAATGACCATTTTTATCAGGCAGCTTCATATTAATCCTTATATTCCTTCATCACCATCACTGTATTGGCAATACCAATAGCACCGCTGATACGCAAGGGTAATCTTTTAGGGCCGGCGTCAAACCATAATTTATATTTAGCAGGATCACTTTGCATATAAAACGCATCAAATTGCTGGCCCGCTGTCGACAATTTTGTTTCTTTCTGCAATTCAATGGTAATGTTCTTCGTCGGCAAATGAACATCGATCTTGTCACCAATTTTAAACGACCCATTAAGACGATAACGATAGATGAAACCGTAAAGATTGTCAACAACACTCTTATTTTCAAAAACCGTTTCTGTCTTTTTCCCATTTGCAACCTTGCTAATATTAATCTTACCTTCCGCGCTTAAATACTGTTCGGTGATCTTTTCTTTTTTACCAAAGATATTTAAATCCCGGATAACATATAAAGGTTTATACGTCTTTGGGTCTAGATAAATGTCTTCGCGGTCATAAAAATTAAAACCATCTGCAGTAAAGACAATTAACAGCGTATCTTTTCCTTCATAAGTAACCGGCCCCTTAAAGATCAGGCTCGCTTCTCCCGCCTTAAACCCCATTTGCTGAATATTATAAACAATTGTTTCGCCGGGCTTAAAAGAGGATTCGTTTGCAAAGGCATTTAGGGCTAATCCAAAAAACACTAGCATGCTAAAACCGAAAACAAATTTTTTCCTCACCAACCCCCCATCCCCACAAGCGCGGTTCCTCCGGTCTATATTCATAAACAAACCATCGGAACCTGTGGGGTAGTTGGATTCGTCAAAAATTTCTTTTCGGTTTTCTCTAGAGCTTAATAACGTTCTAAATATTATCATATTGCTTTAAATAAGCCTCTAACACACGTGCGCCATCATAAAGCGTTTTAATTTCAGCATACTCATCATTAGCATGAATAACCCCATGCGCCCCCCAGCCAGTTGAGAATGCAGGAATATTATAATCTTGGAAAAAACTGATGACTGTCGCCCCTTGACTTCCCGTTAATGCCGCCTTAATACCCATTTTCTTGCAGACATCAACGTAGGTTTTCACAAATGGATGCTTGGGATCAATACTATACGGCTTCTGCGCGTCGTCGATAAAGATCTTGTAGTTCTTCGTTGCCTGCATGCCCGTTAAATATCTTTCTTTCTTCCCCAGCAGGGAATCATTGCCTTTCTGTATATTTTTATAGTAAGCAACGATTTCCTTCTCGATTATCTGTTTCACTTCTTTTAAGACACCATCAGCAGTCATGCCGGGCATAAAACGGATATCAAGGGCGAATTCGCAGAAATCAGCCACCATATTGACCTTATCGCCCCCCTTAATCGTACCGATATTCTTAGTGGGAGGAACAAGCAAGGGATGTTTCTTAAATTTAAACTGGTGCGCAAGCAAACGATTAATGATGCGCGCGGCAATTTCAATAGAATTAACCCCGCGCCAGTTATAGGCACCATGTGCTTTTTTACCGAAGATCTGCACCCGTGAATGAAATAAACCTTTTTGGGCAATAATGCAATCAAATTCTTCAGAGTCCGTTATGAGGGCAACCTCAGGCTTTAAAACACCTTTAGCTAATAATGGGCGAATACCCTGATGGGAACCTGTTTCCTCATCGACCGTAGCGGCAAAAATGATGTCGCGCTTTAATTTAATACCATCTTCAACTAAGGAACGGATCGCCTCCATCCCAACTGCCGCATTACCTTTATCATCAGAGGCGCCGCGCCCATAAATGCGTCCCTTGCTGATTTCACCGCCGATGGGATTAAATTTCCATCCTGAGCCAAATGGGACAGTGTCAATGTGAGGCGTAATTAAAATGGCTTTTCTAGCAGCCTCTTTGCGGGGAAGAGATCCTCTTAACGTCGCGATAACATTAGGCCTGTTTCTAACGTAACTGACCATCTTGACCTCCAACCCGAGGGATCGCATGTCTTTCTCAATAAATTGAGCAACAGCTAATTCATTACCCGGCGGATTGACTGAATCAAATTGCAATAATTTCTGGGTTAGCTTAACTAAGCGGTCTTTGTTAATCATCGAAGGATATCCTTTGCGCGTTCTTCGCCTTCAATCTTCTTAAAATCATCGTAATCCATAAACGTGATTTGCGGGCGTTCGTGGGAAATTTTAAGCATCTTAGGCAGATGGTCTCTAATATTTTGGAAAGCAATAAACTTAAACTCCGTCTTACACTGCGGGCAATGCGTCATGTCGAGCTTCAATTCCATTTCCTTACAATTCGCACACGTGCCGGACAAAGCGCCGTAGGATATCAGATGCGTTTTAATTTCATCAAAGTAATACTTCTTATAAATACGGAAATAACGTTCGGACATAAAAGTAATTGTATCACAAAAATTAACTATTAAGTTAAGCTAATAATTTTGCTTTTAAATCTTCTGGAATCGGGGTGGGTTTGAAATCAGCACTGATGCAGACAAGCGAAACTTCAGCTGAAACAATCAGGCGACCGTCTTTCTTATCAGTGATCTTTTGGTCAAAGACTAACTGAACGGCAGTTAATTTCTGAAGAGTGGCGGCGCATTCTAGGATTTCCCCGTAACGGGCCGGCGATTTATAGGTGATATTGCATTGGCGAACTGCGTAAAAAAGGCCTCGGTCTTTGAATTGCTGAACACTAAGACCCTTCTGCTCTAAGAATTCCGTGCGGGCCTCTTCTAAATAGCACAAGTACTGGCCGTAATAGACAATACCGCCGGCATCTGTGTCGTGGTAGTAAATTCGTTTATCCATTTTACCTTTATTGTCATACCCGAAATCTTTTGTCGGGCATCTAATCAATTGCCGTGTTCCAGATCCCCGGCTAAAACATCCGTGGATGAAATAATTCTACACAAGCTTATTTGCAATAGCGACAAAATTTTCTATATTTAATTCTTCCGGCCTGGCCTTAGGTGAAATCTTCAGTTCATCCAAGATTGGAATTAAACGCTCCTTATTACACATAGGCAAGAAGGCATTGAGGATGTTTTTCCGACGCTGGGTGAAAGACGTGCGGATTAATCTGAATAAGGTTTCTTCATTCTTGATGTTTAACTGAGGCGCTTGAGCAAAATCTAAAGAAACAAAACAGGAATCAACCTTGGGAGCTGGTTTAAAACTGGATTTACTTATTTTAAAAAGAATATCCGTCTTAGCGTTAACTTGAGCAAAACAAGATAGGGATCCATATTCTTTACCACCGCTTTTTGCGGCTAACCGCTCGCCAAACTCTAATTGCACGGTTAAATAAGCAACACTGATCTTATCTTTATGTTCAATAAGCTTCTCAATAATAGGAGT
>CAZCHB010000106.1:2977-6716 GCA_964498235.1 uncultured Planctomycetales bacterium | reverse complement strand
GGGGATCAAACTCGTGATGCAGGAACATTTTTCTAGAAAGGCTTTTTCGATCCTCTGTCTCAAGATCAAAATCAATATGAATCACGCTAAAATCAAAACCCATTTGCTTAAGGGTCAGCAGATGTCCTATCAAAAGCTTGGAGTCCCATGTCGGACTTACATTACCTTCCCCCGTATAATAATTCCTAAGCCAAACATCGCCCGTCGCATTTGATCCGATGGCGCTTTTTAATTCCTGATCCCATAAATAATTCCAGGCGCGGATGATGATGGTCTGGCGCGCGGAAACATCGCCGCTGATCTGCTGATACGCTTCAAAAAGCTGGCCATGATTGCGCCCTTTATCATCACCAACCGTCAAATTATAGAAACCCGCGACAATCGCGCCTGATTTGGCTTTCAACAACCCTTCTTCTCTGATTTCAGGAACGACAATATAGGTCAGCCTTAAAGGACCCTTGGTCAGCACATCAATCAAGGTCGCATCGTCAGCAAACTGCAAGGCCGCATGAAACGGCAAAACAAGAAGCTTGCCCCTGACCCTCGTTACATAATATTCTACCCCCCGAATTATTTTGGTGTAACTTCCCTCACGCTCTGAATGCCCCTTAGGCCATTGGGCCTTCCAAAGCAGGCCAAGAAAATCCATGCGCTTTATCTCTGTTTCATATGACTCTTCCCGGCTTGGGATCATGACGGCGTTGGACGACTGTTCTGCGGCGATATCTCTATGAATAGGTTTAAATTCAAGTTTCCCATTCGAGAAGCTTAAATCTATCTGAACAGTAGATGACTCTTCTAAATCCCAAAGTTCCTGAAAGATCTCCGGAGCCGCGCTTAATACGGGCCATTGATTAAAAGCAAAAATCTCATCAATCGCGCTGACTCCCCTGTCCGTAAAAATGGCTGACGGCAGTCTATTGGCTAAACTTGAATAGTCCTTAATCCCCGCACTCAGGAGAACCAACAAAACTTCACCAGCAGATACTTTTTTTAAGTCCTCCGGGGATTTTATTTTTCTTAACCGTCCTTTAAGAGGATGAAGGGGAAATCCAGAGGCACCAAAACGGAATATTTCAGGATTTGACCTGGGATCAGCGCGCGGCTCCATTTTTTCTTTAACGCGCCTGACGGAATAGACCTTGAAATCCAAATATTCTTCATGCCGCTGGCCTTTATTGCGCTCTCCAAACAGGTTCATCCCAAACCCAATCGCCCACTCATCTGCCCCTAGACGGCTGGTTTCGGCCATCAGCCGCCGGGTACGTTCAACATAGCCAATCAGAATCTCGGCCCTTTTTATGTCAATCCTGGATTTACCCTTCGCATTAAAATCAACCGTCAGCAAGACAGGTTTCTTATCAAAATCCACGGTATAATACACAGTTATCTTTTCCCCTTCTCCATAGATGATCTGAAAACCATAAGGAATTGTGATAATAGTTCCTTTTTGGGAAGGTTTATGGGCCTCCTGAATAAAAGCCATCCTTGATAACGGATCAAAATACGGCGGCTTATTTTTCAAAACGTCAGCTGCAATCTGAAGCCCTTGGAATCGATCCGCTGAACGGATGATCCTGTCCCAGGCATCGCGCTTAAGGCCTTGGGGAGTATACGCCTGGTTCATCCACTCAATGATTTTCGAAAAATCTACCTGCCTGCTTGAGATGTATCTAGGCTCAAAGGCCTGACCTGCCGCATTAAGCCCGTCCGTCGGGAAACGCACAATAATATCCTTATCTTTAAAAAATGAACTTAAGAATAAACCTATCTCTGCTGGATTCGAATCGGGATAAGCCCTTAAATCAATAAAAACCCATCTTGGCACAGGGATACCCGCTTTTGCCAGCCTTAGATAGGACAGCAGTTCCGCGGGTATTGTTGTAATGTTTAAATCCAGGCCAGAAAATCCGGTAAAGACCCCTTGTGGATTCTCAGTGCCGGCGGCCATCGCAAAAAAACTCTGTTGACGGTTAAATTGCCGATGCGCCCTGATAGCGGCCCATAGTCTTAGTTGGTCCCATTTTTTTCGCGCTTGAGATAAATTTAACTTTTCTTCTTCCGTTATATTTCTAAGCTGATATGTCTGTTTATCCCACACCTGCTTATGCTTATCAATAAACCATCGGCTTGCCTGTTCTGGGCCCAATACCAAACGCAATCCTATATTGAGCAATTCTTCCGCAACGGGAGCAATATAAATCGGCACCCAATGGCGCTTGCCAAAAAATCCAAAGATCCTCATAAGCGCGCCCCATTGTGGAAACATGCCCATAGGTGTTGGTGATTTAGGCAAAATTATTCTTTGAAGAAAAGGAGATTGCACAAGAAGCTCTTCCAAATATTCAGGGAAAAAGTCTAAATGATACGCCGTTTGCAGAATGCATAAGAAATCTTCATCTTTGGATAATTCAATCACGGCAAGGGTTTTTTCTATCATCCCGTATGTCTTCCCCTCTTCAAGGATGATCCGCATTAAAAATTTCTTTTCTTCATCTGTCAGGACATAAGGAAGTCCTTCGGCTAGTTTTAGTCTATTCAAAAAATTTTCCAAATACGTCTCATCTGGATCAAAAGGGGCGAAACCCCTTACTGGCACTTGATCAAACAATTGATAAAATTGCTTAACCTTAAAATGGCTATCAATAAAATAAAGAACAACAACCAGCCCAAACAGTCCTATGATGAGAGGCCATTGATACGGACTTTCTCCTACCCCTTCAGCGGCTAACGCGATGCCAGGCAGAAAATTAGCGATGGATGCAAAAAAGCCAATTTTGACCAAAACCGCACCGCGCCGTCTTGGCATGGGCCCTGACCTTAATTGTTCAACTTCCGGCTTATACATCTCATCGATAGCCTTGAAATAAATATTTTTCATCTCTCGGGGCAAATGCATGCGCGCGACGGCATTTTCCGTGGTAATAAGTTTATTAATACGGCTTTGAGCAGACTGGTCGAGTTTCGGATTATAAAAATTATCAATGCGGTCAAAAATTTTGACAATGAAGGCTAGCTGATACGCAACGCGAACAATCTCAGGCAATTGCTGCCATTGTTTAACTGTCATTAATGGCGCTAATCTTAAAAAATAAGATTCATCATCTTCTTTATTAGGTCCGCCTTCACGTTTTGTCAATAAATCCATCGCCAAACTGAAAATCTGGTTTTCTTCAGAAGACAATTGAAGTTGACCAGCTAATTTCTCAATAGCCTCCTGAATAAATGCTTCCTCACCCGCTTTGTTCAAACGCTTGGCTTTTTCCTCCACCTCATCATGCAAAAGGTCCAAGGCCACCAATAATTCAATACGCTGGCCAAGTTCATTCATCACATATTGAGCGGGGAAATCATGGTCAATAAATGTCCTGCGCAGCACGCTTAATGGATGCTCAATGTAGCGTTTATTCGGATCGTCCTCACGGGCGTCACCTAATTTATAATGCTCCAAATACGCCACGCCGTAAATGCGCGTTAGTAATTTGCGATCTAAGCGGTACGCATATTTTTTTGAAATTGCCTGAGTGATAGAATAATACTGGCCCTTAAACCAAGCGGCGCTGTAACGCACGGGCCTAAACTGATAAAGATATAATGGAATATGGACCGCTGATTTAAGCGGTCCATAAAAAGTGTTCTTTTGGCTGACTAAAACCAATTCCCGCGCCTTGGAATACCATTTATGGGTCGTTGTCAATAAATAACCGCCCTTGGCCATCCATATGCGCACACGTCGGGC
>CAZCHB010000106.1:0-2967 GCA_964498235.1 uncultured Planctomycetales bacterium | reverse complement strand
AATCGGAAGTCCCTCCTCCTGAAGCAATTCATTGCTGTATTCACGGTAGCGGTCGACAACCAACCAGAACTGCTCACCTTTTGCTGGTTTAAAATCTTCCAGCTTGACCGGGAGGAATTCAATGCCATTCTGGTATTGCTGCTTTAACCTGTAGCCGATAATCTCCCCAGATACTTTAATTTCATCAAAATACTTATTACGCAATGCCTCGCGTTTTGGGGTCAACCGGCGCCCTTCTCCTTTGCGGGACAACGTCTTGAAAACGTCAGAGGGGAAAATAAATTGTCGGGCGATCAACATACCCTGAGATAGATTATCGACAACAACAATCCTGACCCTTGGGTCAAGGATACAGTCAACCGTGTGGTCTAAGAGAGGCCAATATTTTGCCCACCAAAACCACTTATCCTTAAGATCTTCGTAATATTCATTAAAGGCCAACTTAATCCGCACAGCCTCAGGGATGCCCCAGGTATTGTGCATATACCTGATTCCCGCCAAAGACAGGACATTGATGAAACATTCCGACGAGAAAACCCCTTTGATGACATGCCTCCAATACAGCGCGGGTATGACGCGGCCGCGCAGCATGGGCCAGGAACCCCTGGGATTAAAAAAATCATATTCTGGAGAAAGATTCGTATCTGCCAGCACCTGTTCCCATAAAAGTGCCTTTTCATGAATTTGCCGGTAAGACATCTTTTTACCGCTAAAATAAAGCGCGGCAAATTCATGCAGGAGGGTTGATAATAGACGGCTGGGATTGCCAGAGGCTTTACGTAAAGGAATGATTAAATGAT
This sequence comes from uncultured Planctomycetales bacterium, assembly GCA_964498235.1. Lineage (GTDB taxonomy): Bacteria > Omnitrophota > Gorgyraeia > Zapsychrales > Fredricksoniimonadaceae > JACQQW01. The sequence continues at coordinate 2,167 of CAZCHB010000106.1, read as the reverse complement.
TTCCATCTACGTTGACATTTAAGGCGAAAAATTGAAGATGATCCTTATTAAAATTGCGGTACAACATTGTCTCTAAACAGCGCAGGTCTCTTTTTTGGCTCTGGTACACAATCAGGGTTTTTCGCACGATTTCTTCGGCCTCGTCACCTAAGCTGTGGAGCCTAATAAAGGAAATAATTTCGTTGACATTCTCCTCGTATCCCTGCTGATGATTGTTTTTGGCATCATTGGCCATCCTTCTTAAAATGGCCCTAACGCGGGGAAATCTGAAAAATTCATTCAACCTTCCCAATTCCTCCGCCGTCATTGGACGGCTGGATTTGGAGGGGTCAGACATGGCATAAAAACCCTGGCCGCTCTCTGTAACTGCTTGATTATATGCCGCATGGACCTTGGAGGCCGCAAGCCATGCCGCAACTGTCCTAACGATTGGATCGGCGATATAAAACCAAATAAGATATTGGATCATCGCTGTCTTACTTGTATTTACTATACGATCCTTGCCTTTTCTTATGCTTCTAATAAAAACCCCTGTAACAAGCAGGATTACTAAAAGAAGGATAGGCAAGCTGATAAAAGGAACCGCTGTCAACAGATCTTTCGATTGTGCTGACGCAGGAACGCTCAAGAGCAATAATCCAAAAAGAAGCACTGCCCAATAGCTTCTTACAAAATCTTTAATAATAAAAATGACAACGGCTGCCATTGCGACAATCAGGATTAACTGAAAATCAAAGATACGGCGGATGTTAAAAGAAAATATATTTGAGGCAGAAAGCAGAATTAAGGCAACTAATGCAGCGGCTACCATCACCATTACCGGTACAAATATTCTATTAATGACGCGTTCAAAAACGCTGATTGGTTTTGCTGTTAATAAGCCCTGCTTAAATTGCTCTTCTGCTCTTAGATTTTCTTCGTGCGTATGCCCTAAACTGGCATTAATTTCATGGATTAGTGTTTCGGATAAGATAGGATTATTATTCTGAGCAATCAAGATGTGGAAAGAATCGCTGTTGCGTCCGTCGTAGGTGTTTGCACCGTAAAAAACATCATCATCTCCAACCCGTAGACGGCCTGTTTTAATCAATTGCATTAGCCGATCAAAACTAACCTGATCACTAATGCCTTGATAGTATTCTAATACATCCTTAATCCATGCCGGCAAATTGTTTGGACGCACCGGCTGAAATTCTGCAAATGAGTATTCCCCGCGAATATCTGTCTGCAAACGCCGCAACTGATCCATGACATCTTCCGTTGTTTTTCCTTCGCGTGATTTGGCAGGGTCGAGGCTATATAGAAAGCGAAATAAACTCTCTCTTTCTTTCTCTGTGATAAGTCCGTTATCTTGTGAGATACGGATTAAATGATCCACAAAACCTGAAAGATGCATTGATTCATTATTCATGGCCTCAAGTATCTCTTGCCACTCGGGAGCAAGGTTAAGGTATTCTAATTTCATCCAAGTGTCGTTTAATTGAAACTCAAATTTCAGCATGGCCAATTCGTAAATTATCATGATAATATCCCGCTCATTAACGGCAGGATTAAATGTTTTTACTGCCGCAATCACGCGGTTTAAGGCGTGAAAGATTCCGAGCTCCGGCTCATTGCCTACAAAATTTTGCATTGGATTAAAAATTCTTTTAAATTCTTCGGATTTTACTATTATCGCAAGCTTATTTCTTGAATCCAGCGGCATTGCCCGTCCTTGATACTGGTCAAAGGCGTCCTTGGCTTGCGTTAAGAATGTCCGGCGTTGTAAATCAGTTAGATTCTTCTGACCGACGATTAAGAATACAGGATGGGTAAAACGAACCTCAATTAAATGCATAACCTGCGCAATCTTCTCAGAAGGCTTATGTTGAAGCCTGCTTTTAATTGATTCAACCCATTGCGTGGCAATGGTTAATTCAGCAATCATCCACTTTATTTCACTGATTGATAATTCATCATATTTAAGGCGGTCATTAATCCCCTTCCAATAATTTAAAATCTCTACCGTGGCAATTTCTAAAGACGGAATCTGCTTTTTTATAGCGTTTAATTCATTTACTAATGCCGTTATCTCAATGGTCAAATCTTCAGCTGATAGTTCTGCTTCTCTTATGCTGACCCAATGTTTCAAGTTTTTCAAAAGATCTTGATGCTGTTGGTCCTCAAT
>CAZCHB010000105.1:0-6749 GCA_964498235.1 uncultured Planctomycetales bacterium | reverse complement strand
ACCAAGGGTGACCCCAATAGGCACATGGATATAGTGTTCAGACAACATCTTAAAACCGACAAAAACAAGGATAGCGCCCAAGGCGTAATGAAGAAAATGGAACATGCCCATTAAACCCGCCAAGGCAAAGTACATCGCGCGCAGCCCAAGAATTGCAAAAAAATTAGACATAAAGGCAATAAAAGGATCCTTGGTAATCGACAAGACCGCCGGAATCGAATCAAGGGCAAAAATCAAGTCTGTTGTTTCAATCACAATTAACACAATCCAGAATTTACTTAAATGCGGGAAAAACTTTTTGGTAAATTTAATAACGGGGTTTTTATCTAAATCATTATCCTTATCTTTCTCAAAAAATAATTTAAATCCTGTAATAACCAGAAATGTCCCAAATATATAAATCAACCAGTGGTACTTATTCAACAAGGCCACCCCAAGAAGAATAAAAACAAGCCGCATCACCTGGGCGCCCAGCACACCCCAGAACAGAATTCTAGTCTGCTCCTTTCCTTCCACCTTAAAATAAGTGAATATCAACAGAAATACAAAAACGTTATCCACGCTTAAAGACAACTCCACCAGATAACTTGTCAAGAACTCTAAAGCCTTGGCCGATCCTTGATAATAATAGATCCCCGCGTTAAAAATTAACGCCATAATTACCCACCCCAACGTCACTAATAATGCTTTTCTTGGATTCATCGTTGATACTCCCCGCTTTTACCGCCGCTCTTATAGGTTAGATAGATATTTCCGATTGTCATGTCCTGGCCGGCCCATTTCATCATGTCATAAATCGTCAGGCACGCCGCTGATACAGCCGCTAATGCTTCCATTTCAACGCCGGTCTTACCTGTGCAAAACACTTCTGCCGTCACGGTAACAGAACTCTTAGATTTAAGAGGATCAAAACTTAATTTTACTTTCTCTAAATTTAATGGATGGCATAACGGCACGATATTAGGCGTTGATTTAGCCGCCATGATACCGGCGATCTTGGCGGTTTCAAAGACATTGCCTTTAGGGGATTCCTGCGCCATTAAAGATTTGAACGCCTTGGGCGTTAATATGATTGTTCCCTGCGCTGATGCCTTCCTGACAGTAATATCTTTATGGCTTATATCTACCATCCCCTCGCATTTATGTTTAATCATCAACCGAAACTCCTTTACGATTTTGCTTCTTTAATGCATTTTTCTTTTTAGACTGGAGCATCTTCTCCTTAGCTCCTGCGGAACGCTTGCGATCCTGGCGCTTCTTTTTAGCCGCGGCCTGCCGTAATTGAAACACTTCTAGATCATATTTATGCAGTACTGCGGCTTCAAGCATTTTAAACGCTGCCTCACGGTTCATCGCCTGGGTCCGGTGCCGATGGCATTTGATCATAATACCCGTCGGTTTATGTAAAAGCTGGACACAGGTTTCCACCTTATTCACATTCTGCCCTCCGGGACCGGAAGAACGGGTGAAGGTCTCTACGGTATCTTCTTTTCGTATAACAGGCCTGCCCATTGTTTGCCTTTCACAACACGTATTAATCTTAACGGTAAACGCTTAAATGCCGTTCGAAGCTTCGCTAAATTGTCTAATGATACCCCAGAGACGGCTAAAAGACCACCAGCTTTGGTAAATTTTAGAATCTGTAAGGCATTATCGATTAAATCATGCGTGATCAAATTAGCCGCCACAAAATCATATTTTTTTTTATGTTTAAATGATTTTATATCCGCCAATCGAATCTTTACCTTAACCCCATTGACCTTCATATTATCCCGCGCCGCCTTAACACTTAAATCACCAATATCCACCGCCAGCACCTCATAGGCCCCATTCTTGCTTGCCACTATCGCTAAAATGCCCGTCCCTGTTCCAATATCCATAAAACTGTTGAAGGCGCCTTTATTATCTTCAATAAATTGCGCGACAATCTGGGTGGTCTCGTGCAGTCCAGTGCCAAAAGACAGTAAGGTATCCATTAAGATATAATCCCGGGATTTCTTAGGCTTATATTTTTCTTTACACCAAACAGGCACCACATCCAACTTCTTAGTTAACCGTGACGGCCTCCAGTCATCCTTCCAGCGTGTCAGCCATTCTCTAGGCGTTAAAGATGTTTTGGTTATTTTTAAATGCGGCAGGTTTAATTTCTTAAAAAGCGCATATAAGCGCTGAATCTTTCCCGCCTCTTCAAAAAACACTTTTACCGAAGGGACTCCTCGTGACTCATCAACGCTAATCTGCGATTGGGTTAACCCTGCTGAAAACAAAACAGCCCTTGCCAAGGCTAAATGTTCAGCCTTATCGGAGGAAAGAATAAGCAAATGCACAACTGATGGGATACGTTCTTGAATAGACAAAAGAACCGCAATTACTTATAAAGGTTAAATTGATTGCCGCCGGATGTCTTTGAAATATACAATGCCTTATCCGCCATCGCAATCAAATCCTTGCTGGAAGCAGCTGATTTATGGGGATACGCGCTTATACCGACGCTAAATGTTGTTTTAACAGACTTATTCTTATACTTAATCTCTGATTGCTGTTGATAGGCTTCCATGAAACGCTTAACCGGCACCGCTGCCTGTTCAAGCTTTGTCTCAGGCAGGATCACTAAGAACTCGTCCCCGCCGTAACGGCCAATAACATCGGTCTTTCGCAACACTTGCTTCAGCAACACCGCCGCCCGTTTAATACATTTATCACCGATCAAATGACCCAAGGTATCATTAACTTCCTTGAAATTATCCAAATCAAAAATAATGCAGGAAAGATCCAGATTATAACGTTGTGCCCTCATCAATTCTTCTTCGGCACGTAATAAAATAGTGCGCTGATTATAAATCTGGGTCAATCCGTCAATCTGGGATAATTTTTTAAGGAAATTTTCCTGCCGCTTTTGGTAGGTAATATCATGAAAAGCCAATATCACATGCTGGGGATTAGACAAAACAGCTGGAATGTAAGCCATGCGCATAAAAACATAGACAGAATTCCGCTTGAATGTTGAAAGTTTGAGCTCAATCTCACAGACATCGCTTTTTAAGCGGGCACTTAATATTTCAAGAAGGTTTTTTCGGGAAATCTTTTTTAATACCGCGTTAAAACCTTTATGGAACTCATCAATTGACTCGGCGCCAAAAAGTTTTAACGCCGATTTATTGACATTCTTAACCTCAAAATCCTGACCCCATACGCCCTCAACAACAGCAACCGGAGTCTCATCAAACAAGATTTTATACTCATCGCAAGCAGCTGCGGCTAACTTCGTTGCAAAATTAGCACGATGGTTCTTTTTGCTCATCTTATTTAAACTTAAGCAAGGACGCCGCGTAATTTGCCGGCGCCTCATATCCCAATAGATTTAGTAACGTTGAGGCCACATTAGCCAAGCCCCGCTCTTCTAAAGACGCGAATTCATATTCACCCTGATAATTCGGGTCAACAATGGCACAGGGAACTGGGTTAAGCGAATGCGCCGTGCTGACTTGTTTCTTGCCGCCTTTAACCGTATACATTTCATCGGCATTGCCATGGTCTGCTAGAATAACCGCGATGCCATTTAATTCACGGATAACCGGTAATAGTTTAGCCAAGCTTTCATCAACAGCCTCAACAGACTGGATGATCGCAGAGGGAACGCCTGTATGACCAACCATGTCACCATTAGGATAATTAATCCGGCCGAATTTGTACTTCCCGCTTTTTAGCAACTCAATTGTCTTTTGGGTAATTTCATCCGCTTTCATGCGCGGGGCCTGATCAAAACGAATCTTATCAGAAGAAATCTCTACATATTCTTCCAGACCATGGTCAATATATCCGCTTTTATTCCCATTCCAAAAATAAGTAACGTGACCATATTTCTGGGTTTCAGAAATAGCAAAGGCGCTGATGCCGTTAGCACACATATAGACACCAACCGGCCCCTCAATCTGAGGTGGAGCAACTAAATAATGCTTAGGGATGTGCAGATCTCCGTCATATTCCATCATTCCGGCAAATAACACATCTGGCACCCGCACACGGTCAAACTTATCAAAATTTTTGTCTTCAAACGCCATCGACAGTTCAATCGCACGGTCACCGCGGAAATTAACAAATACCACGGAATCACCGTCTTCAATAGTACCGACGGGAGAACCGTCATCTTCAATGACAAAAGAATCCATATATTGGTCAGTGATCTTTGGATCTTCTTTATAGTAGGTTTCAACAGCTTCTTTGGCTGAAGCAAAACGCCGGCCGCGCCCAAGAACATGAGCTTTCCAACCGCGTTCGACAATTGTCCAGTCCGCATTATAGCGGTCCATCGTCGTCACCATGCGGCCGCCGCCGGAGGCGATACAATAATCACAACCCTTGACAGTAGTATTAACTTCTTTTAGAACAGCCTCTATCCTATCAATATAGGTCAACGCGGATTTTTCATAAACATCACGGCCGTCGAGAAGCACGTGCAGACGCAGGCGCTTGACACCTTCCTGCGCGCAATGACGGACTAAAGCAATCAATTGGTCAATATGCGCGTGGACATTCCCATCAGATAAAAGCCCGATAAAATGAAGAATTTTGCCATTATCTTTAGCGCGGGTAATCAATTTCTTCCATGTATCACCTTGATAAATGGCACCTGTATCTATTGCTTTCTGAACAAGTTTTGCCCCTTGGTCAAAAACACGCCCGGCTCCTAAGGCATTATGGCCAACTTCAGAATTACCCATATCATCATCGCTTGGCATACCAACAGCCGTCCCATGAGCTTTTAAACGAGTATACAATTTAGACCTCATTAAATCATCTAAGACCGGGGTCTTAGCCAAAAAAACACCGTCACTGTCATCACGCCTTCCTAAGCCGACCCCGTCCATAATAACCAATAAGACAGGACCTTGACGCCCTGCAAAACCTGCTAATCGTTTTAATTCATATGACATAAATGCACACCTTCCTAAAATTTAACTTCCGGGACAGACGTTGCCGCCTTCTCGGTTGCTTTAAAATATACAGCCTCATTGGTTAAACCAGCTTGTCCTGCAAAGAAACGTCCCATAAAACTTTTTTGATAGGCATTAAATTGCGCAACGCTTTCATTGTAGCGCATGCGTTCAACCGCGATACGATTCTCTGTGCCTTCTAACTGACTTTGTAATTGGGAAAAATTCTCACTGGCTTTTAAAACCGGATAATTCTCTGAAACCATCAATAATTTCGACAAGGCCCCTGTCAAGGCATTGGCCGCTTCAACCTTTTCAGGTACCGATGGTGCCGTTGCCCACTGCGTTCTTAAACGGGACACTTCTTCCAAAATGTCTTTTTCATGTGCCGCGTAACCCTTGACGGTGTTCACTAAATTAGGAACTAAATCAAAGCGTCGCTGTAATTGATTATCAACCTGAGCCCAGCCAGATTTAACTTGCTGGTCAAGAACAACAATCTTATTGTAACCGCCTTGGTACCAGCCAAAAGCCATGAAACCTAAAACTGCTAACGCACCCAAACCGATTAAAAAATTTCTCATACAGAAAACTCCTTTTTTGTACGGACGGTTCGCGTACCGCCCCTACTTTATACTATCACCATCTTCCACTCGACCCGCCTCCGCCGCTGCTGCCGCCGCCAAACCCACCAAAACCTCCACCACCGCCGCCGCTCCAACTGCCGCCGCCTCCGGAATAAAAACCGCCGCCTCCCATGCCACCGCCGCCCTTACCGCCAAACTTAATCAGGAATAAAATAAAAAACAAAAATCCTAATATAAACAAGAAAACTATCCAAATAATATCGTTAGTTGAGGATTGTTCCAAGCTAACATCGTCAAACTTAGGCCTGCCTGTAATAGTCACATTATACTCTTTTGCCGCCGTGCTGACAATAGCCCATGCTCCTTTGGCAATACCCAATGAAAGTCTTCCTTGTTTAAATTCTGGAACGATGATTTGGTTGATGATCTGGCTGCAGACAGCATCCGTCAAAACACCCTCTAATCCGTAACCGACTTCAATCCGCAACTGACGGTCTTGCGCGGCAACCAACAAAAGGACACCATTATCTGGCCCTTTCTGGCCGATCCCATAATGCTTAAACAATTTGACGGCATATTCTTCAATGGGCTGGTTTCCTGTCGTCGGGATAACTACGACTGATAGTTGAGCGCCGCTTTTTTCCTGCAGTTCTTGTGCCCATGCCCTTATTTGACGGCGATCCGCCTCATAGATGATATCTCCCTCATCAACAACATAGCCGGTGGCCTCAGGAAATTTCTCTTGCGCCATGAGCAAATTAGCAGGCAAAAGAAGGGTCAATGACCAAATAGCAATCGACAACTTTTTAAACAAATGTGTCATGCGTCTATTTTTTTAATTTCTTTTTAATCTCGGATAATTTAACGGAAGGAGCCTTGGCAGTCATATGATAACGTACCCATGCTGAGGCATGAGTTTTTAGCCAGTCTTCGGCGGCGGCTTCAAAGCCGATATCAAAACCGGCAATTTCACTTTCTAACCACTTGTGCCGATTGATCTCGTCAATGACCTTTTTATTGCGCAATAGTTTTTTTGGATCAATGTCCACTTAAGCCTCCGGGATTTAAGTGAAATCATTATAATCCGTAAGTCTAAACTATGCAAGGACTTGCTCTTTATTCACCCAAACAGATTTTAGGAAAGACGGTGTGGTATTCTGGTCAGCGCTTTGAAGCGGCGCGTTAGCCCCATTAAAACCAAGGTACATGTTGACCATTTGCGGCGTCA
>CAZCHB010000104.1:0-6757 GCA_964498235.1 uncultured Planctomycetales bacterium | reverse complement strand
ACCGCATTGATGAAGTGTTAGATTTAGCCTATAAGGTCGGGCCGCTGCAGATCATATTAGCTGGGAAGGCCCATCCAAATGATAATATTGGGGCCGCCCATATTCAGGATATTCTAAGTCACATCGATAAATTGAACAACCATTACGATGTGATTAAGGTTCTTATCCTTGAGAATTATGATACGTATTTTGGAAAGTTATTAAGTAACTCTGTTGATGTATGGCTGAATAATCCTTTGCCGCCTTTTGAAGCGTCGGGAACCAGTGGGATGAAGGCGATTTTAAATGGCGTGGTGCAGTTATCAACGCTCGACGGATGGGTTGTTGAGGCAGAGAAAGATGATATCGGCTGGATTTTTGGGTATGAACACCACGGGAAGGAAATTGGCAGTGAGTCTCAATTGCGGCTTGATGAGGATTCTGCCGCCTTGTGTAAAACCTTAAAAGATGTGATGACGCTCTATTACCATACAAACCGCAAGGGTCACATTGACCTTAAGAGTGCGTGGATTGATAAAATGATTCATTGTATCCGTCGTTCTGCATTCTTTAATACCCAACGGATGGTTGAGGAGTATCACCAAAAAATGTGGATTAAATGAAACAGTACTTAGACTTAGTTAAATATATTTTAGATAACGGTGAACAAAAGACAGACCGTACGGGAACAGGTACGGTTTCTGTTTTTGGGATGCAAAGCAAGTATGATTTGCAAGATGGCTTCCCGATTTTGACAACTAAGAAGGTGTTGTTTTCAGCGGTGGTTTATGAACTGCTATGGTTTCTTAAGGGTTCAACCAATATTAATGATGACCTAACGCAGTACACCCCGATATGGAACGCCTGGGCTCAGCCTAATGGAGAACTAGGGCCTGTTTACGGTTACCAGTGGCGCAAATGGGATAAGTTTGTTTGGGACGAAAAATCCAATTGTTACCGTAAAGAACATATTGATCAAATAAGTCAAGCCATTGATTTGATTAAGAATAACCCTGATTCGAGGCGCATTATAGTTAGTGCGTGGAATCCTGCGGATATCGATAAAATGGCCCTGCCGCCATGTCATGCTTTCTTTCAGTTTTATGTAGTTAATGGGCGTTTGGATTGCCAGCTGTACCAGCGTTCTGCCGACGTAGCGCTAGGCGTTCCTTTTAATATTGCCAGTTACGCCTTGCTGATGTGCATGATTGCCGCTGAATGTGATTTGACCCCGGGTATCTTTACGCATACCTTAGGTGATGCGCATATTTATTCCAATCATATCGAAGGTCTTAAAACGCAATTAACGCGTTCTTTGGGCCCATTGCCCCGCTTAGAATATCCTAAGAAAAAAGTTTTTGATTATTCGTTCAATGATTTTAATCTGGTTGGTTACGCCCCAGCCGGTTTTATAAAATTTCCTATCGCTGTTTAATGAAAAAGTTCTCCATCATAGTTGCCATGGATGATGTGCGGGGGATTGGCAAGGGCAATTCTTTAGCATGGCATTTATCTGCTGATTTGAAACATTTTAAAAATATTACAACTGACGTTTCAGATCCTTTGTGTAAGAATGCTGTGATCATGGGGCGTAATACGTGGGAATCTCTTCCCAGTAAGGTTCGTCCATTGCCCGGACGTCTTAATATTGTCTTGACCCGCCAGAAAGATTTAAGTTTACCAAGCGGTGTTTATTCTTTTTCTTCCATTGATGAGAGTTTGGAATTTTTAAGCAGAAATAAAGAAATCCAGCATGTATTTGTTATTGGAGGTGCTCAAGTGTATGCGCATGCCATATTTCATCAGGCATGTGAGCAAATAATAGTAACGGAGCTTAAAGGGGCATTTAATTGTGATGCTTTCTTTCCGCAAATTCCTTCGGTCTTTACTCGTATCGATTCAAATCCATCTCACGTTGAGGGCGGTTTAACTTACCGATTCCTCAAGTACGTCAAGTCTTAATCTAAGAAAACGCTTTCTTTCTATATAAAAAATTCAAATTAGGCAATTAATCCTGTCGATTTTAGGTGCTAAATAGGGTATAATTTATGTAGGTCAAGATCCTTGAAAGGGGTGAAAGCCTATGGGCTTTAAAAGTAATATACTGCTTGTCGATAATGAGCCGTCAATTGCAGAAATACTTTTAAAGTTATTTGTCAGCCGCGGTTATCATACAGAAATTGTTCAGTCAGGCCAACAAGCCCTCCTCAAAGCAAAGATTCAAACAGATCTTATTATTCTCGATACTGCATTGCCGGATTACGACGGTCTTGAGATTTGCCATATTTTAAAGCAAGATATATTAACAAATCATATTCCAATTATTGTTCTAGGTGATCATAATAATGAAGACCGCTTAAGAAGTTTTCATTTAGAGGCTGAAGATTTTTTACTTAAACCATTCGAACCGGAATTGCTATTTGCAAAAGCGGAACTTTCTTTAAGGCGTCAGGCTTTCCCGTCAGAAATTACGGCAGATCATGAATTTGATTACGATGTTATTAAGCAATTACGTTTTATTATTGAAAACGAGGCAGTGGTGCCATTTTTTCAACCGATTTATTCTCTTAATCCGATTCAATTATTAGGTGTTGAAGTCTTAGCTAGGCCGCAGGTGAAGGGGCGCCTTTCAAATCCGGAAATACTTTTTAGAGAAGCGATTCGTTATGGCATGTACTACGAACTTGAGATGATGGTTTGGCGAAAGGCGATTGCTTCTGCCTATAAGGTTCTGGATAAGGAGTTTCTTTTTTTAAATTGTGATCCGCACTTAATTGAGCATAATCATAATGATGATGTTAAAGAGTTGTTCGCTTCAATAGGGATGGATCCGGGGCACGTGTTCTTTGAGATCACGGAACGTTCCGCTATAAGTGAATTTGGGATCTTTTTTAAACGCCTCTCCCAGTACCGTGAGCAGGGTTTTAAGATTGCCATTGATGATGTTGGCGCTGGATTTGCCAGCCTAGAAGCGATTATTCAAACAAAGCCTGAGGTTGTGAAAATCGACCGGCAAATCATTATGGGTGCTCTTGAGAATAATTTTAAGCAGAGTATTGTGAAGCTTATCGTCGCTTTTTGTAATGAGAATGATATTATTTGTGTCGCGGAAGGTATTGAATTTAAAGAAGATCTTGAGTTTTTAATCGATATTGGAGTTCAGGCAGGGCAAGGTTATTACCTGCATCGTCCCACGGAAGAAATCAATCTTAAAGCAATGCGTTCTATCGCCGCCTAAATTTTCTATTTTAATACTGCTTGAGACCCTCAAGCGACTATGTTAATATTTTGGCATGAAAAATCTTTTGCTTATTCTCTTAATAGTCCTCTGTGTCAGCGGCTGTTTCGGACGAAAGCCATCTATCCAGAATAATATTTCTTCACCAGCGCTTCAGGTGACAGGTAATCTTGTCGATCCTGAGAAGTTTAGATCCGGCGGCAAGCTTGGGATTATTGCATTTAAGGCGGGGCCTCAGGCGGAATCTAATGAGCAATTAGACCGTCTTTCAGTAATGTTAATTAAGGGCATACGGGAAGGTTTAGCAGGTGCTAAAACAGCTTTGCTTATAACGGACGATGAAGATAAATCAGATTTAGTAATGGAGGGATATATTGAGGAGTATTTATCCCCAAGCCAATTTGCGCGGATGATATTACGTAAGAAAAATATGCGTTTATCCGTCAGCGGAGAGATTTGGTATAAGGGTACGGGAAAGAAAGTTTTAACTTTCGCGACATCTAAAAAGATAATCGGCCCAAAAGTAAATATAAATGATGAGGCCTATCAAATGGGCCTATCGATTGCGGATTATATTATGGGGAATTTATGATTGTTGTAACGGGTGCCGCTGGATTTATTGGGAGTTGTTTGGTCGCGCGTCTTAATGAATTAGGCAGAAATGATATCATTGCAGTCGATCATTATGATGATGATAATGACCCTAAGAAAAGAAATCTAGCAAATAAAAAATATCATCGTTATTTTGATAAAGCAGAATATCTAAAATTATTACGTCGAGATCAATTTGATTTCGATGTTGAGAGTATTCTGCATATGGGGGCCTGCAGTTCCACCACCCTGCAGGATGCTGATTATTTTCAGGCAAATAATGTTGAGTATTCAAAACAGGTGGCTGAATGGGCGCTTAAGTATAATGCCAGATTAATTTATGCCTCATCCGCCGCAACTTATGGGGATGGTTCCCAAGGTTACGTTGATGACGAAGATAAGATTAGGCAACTGCATCCTTTAAATTTATATGGGGAATCAAAGCAGAAATTTGATTGCTGGGTTTTAGATCAAGGTTATCGGCAAAAAATGGTTGGTTTAAAGTTTTTTAATGTGTTCGGCCCTAATGAATATCATAAGGGAGACATGAAAAGCGTTGTGGCTAAGGCTTTTGACAGGGTTGTTAGTGAAGGTAAGATTGCACTGTTTAAGTCGGCTAATCCAAAATACAAAGACGGTGAGCAAATGCGGGATTTTATTTATGTGAAGGATGCGGTTGAAATTGTTATCTTTTTAATGAACAATCCGATAATTAATGGCATTTATAATGTGGGGACAGGGCAGGCAAGAACCTGGAATGATCTAGCTGGTGCGCTTTTTGCTGCGCTTAATAGGAAAGTTAATATCGAATATGTTGAAATGCCGCTGATTTTACGGGACAAATACCAGTACTTTACTCAAGCTGATATGCACAGATTACGATCTGCTGGGTATAAAAAGGCTTTCACTGGGCTTGAATCAGCAGTTAAGGATTATGTTGGTTATTTAGCGCATCAATCAATTTGGTAAGAAAGAGGCGGTTATGGTAATTTACTATATTTTAGGATGTATTGTTTTCTTAACCTTGATTGTTGTTGGTTATATATTATTTACTTTTAGCAAGGAAACGCCTGGCCAGAATGAAGTAAAGATTGAGCCGATTATCAATAAGGATATTTTCAAGGACAAGGCTATTGAATTAGAACGCCAATTAACAAACGCTCTTGGCAGGGAGCAGGAATTTAAGAAAAAGATAGATGAGCTTGAAGATGAATTGCGTATTTCATCTGAAAAGACGTTGGTAAAGGCTCAGGAGAGCATTTCAGCCTTAGAAACGCTAACCGCTGAGAATAAAGATCTAAAAGAGCGTGTTTTAAAAGATGAGCAATCCTACATCCAGCAGTTTAATTTAGCCCAAGAACAAATGCAGGTGTTAAATCAAGAAAATGCGGAGTTAAAATTACAAGTTCAAGACAGTTCAGTTAAGCTCAGCGTTTTGCAAGAGCAGATCGCTTTATCTAAAGGGCAGATGGAAATTGATTTAGCTCAAGCGCGTCAGATGTTAGAGCAGGTTAAAGCGGAGCGTGATTCTTTTGTTGCTAGTCGTGAGGCTTCTGTGCAGTCTGTGTCAATGATAGCCCGTGAGTTTGAAGAAATTAAAAGAAGCAATGAATTGCTGTTAAACGAAGTAGAGGCCTTGCGCCTTGATAATCAAAAGCTTAAGGAACTAAGCGAGCATACTGCGCAAAAGAACCAATCTTTACATTATGATTTAGCAAAATTCCGCGCACAGGCATCAGGTTTGGAAAAGATTTGTGAGAATTATAAGCTTCAATTAATGGCTAAAGTTTAGGGCGGGTATGCGTTTATTATTAATAATAATGATTGTTATTTTTAGCGGCTGCGCAGTGATCGACGGCGGCATTGAGGCTGGTAAAACTGTTTGGGGATCGTCAACGCGGGCCTTAGAAAATGCGAGGGTGGACGCAATTGTAAGAACTTATGATAAGGGTTATTGGGAGGTGATTAGGGCTGCTGAAGAATTTTGTAAGGACAGGTATGTTATTTTTAAGAAAGATGAAATTAAAGGTTATATGGTGATCATGGGCGTGAAAGGTACGGTAAATACAACGGAAATTGGCGTGTTCTTCATCGATATTAATGATGCTCAAACCCGCGTTGAAGTATCTTCGCTTAGCACAAACGCCAAGCGTATCGTAGCCAAACAATTTTTTCATGGTTTGGATATAGCTTTTGGCCTTGTGCCTCCAGATCCAGAAGATATTGTGCCTAGTGATGCTCTAGAAAAAGACGAGCCTAAATGATTGAAAATGAATTATTATTCTTAGGCCTATTAGCTGAGGGCCCAAAGCATGGGTATGAAATTAAGCGCCAGATCGAAGAAGATTTAGCACCTAATGTTGGCATCAAGGTAAAATCAATTTATTATCCTCTAAAGAAATTAGAAGAATCAAAATTCATTGAAAAAGAGACTGGCCGTCAAGGGTTATGGCCCGAGAAATACATTTACAAAATTACCCCTAAGGGTAAGAAAAGATTTGATGAATTGATGGGGGAGAGTTTTCTTTCTATAGAGCGCCCATTTTTTCAGATAGACTTGTCTTTATTTTTTCTACATCTGGCAGATAAAACATCTGTTAAGCGGCGTCTTAAGGCAAGGCATGCTTTGCTTAAACGTATAGCTAGAGATTTAAATAGTCTTATAGAAAAATCCCTCCTAAGATCAAAATCTACCTTTTTGATTCTTCAGCATGATTTAGATTTGGTTGAAGCTGAAATCGTGTCCACAGATAAGTTAATCAGTCACCTCTAAAGTGCTTGACTTGTCCTGTTTATCTATTAAAATTAAGATATTAAAATTTTACTATAATCTTACTTATGCATAAATGAATATATACAAAACACTTAAAGAAATTTCTGAGCGTTTTCCTGCCAAAACAGCCCTTGTTTTTAAGGATCAAACTGAAACTTTTAATCAGTTAAACCAGT
>CAZCHB010000103.1:0-6979 GCA_964498235.1 uncultured Planctomycetales bacterium | reverse complement strand
TGTATTTGGGTATAGCTTATCTTTCGGTAAGGGCAATACTTTTATCGGCGGATTGGATTGGTTCATGTTAAATGGTGTTGGTCAGGATGTTAATGCCGACTATGCGGGCACCATCCCCCATCAAGCCTTCATGATTTTCCAAGCCATGTTCGCGGTGATCACACCAGCGTTAATTATCGGTTCATTCGCTGAACGCATGAAATTCTCTGCTTTCGTGGCGTTTACGGTGTTATGGTTGGCCTTTGTTTATTCTCCGGTGTGTCACATGGTTTGGGCTATAGGCGGCTGGGTGCGTAACATGGGCGCCTTGGACTTTGCTGGTGGTACGGTCGTCCACATTAACGCAGGGATTGCAGGTTTAGTGACGGCCCTTTTCTTAGGCAAGCGTTTAGGTGTTGAAAAACCTGGCATGCATAATGTGCCTTTTGTTGTTTTAGGCGCGGCCTTGCTCTGGTTTGGATGGTTTGGTTTTAATGCGGGTTCTGCCTTAGGGGCAGGCGGTTTAGCGGCCAATGCGTTTGTAGTGACCAATACTGCCGCCGCCGCTGCTGCCTTAAGCTGGGCCTTGATGGAGTGGATCTTTGCTGGTAAACCAACGATGGTTGGAACAGTGTCAGGTGCTGTGGCTGGTTTAGTGGCCATTACCCCTGCCGCAGGTTTCGTTGATGCCGGCGGCGCCATCCTTATCGGCTTAGTCGTCAGTGTCATCTGCTATCTGATGGTTGCTTTTGTGAAGCCGAAATTAGGTTATGATGACACCCTGGATGCTTTTGGTATTCACGGGATTGGTGGTATGTGGGGCGCGTTGGCTACTGGTTTATTGGCGCAAAAAGCAGTTAATTCCGCCGGTGCTGACGGGTTATTTTATGGAAACCCCGGCCTTTTCTTGATCCAAATCAAGGCCGTTTTAGTGACCGTGATTTACAGCGGCGTTGTCACATGGCTTATCTGTTTTGTTGTTGATAAGGTCATCGGCATCCGTGTTAACTCAGAAGATGAAACAGTAGGTTTGGATTTGACCCAGCATCACGAGAGAGCATACACCATATTAGACTAATTGATAATCAGAACACGGGAGGAATTTAATGAAGCTTGTTATCGCTATAGTCCAGCCTCATCGCCTAGACGATGTGAAAAAAGAGCTGTACGCAGCTAATGTCAATTTAATCACGGTCAGTGAAGTTTTAGGTCACGGCCGTCAGATCGGCGTGGATGAATTTTACCGCGGGGTCAAGGAAACCGGAAATCTGCTGCGTAAGATTCAAATCGAGATTGCCGTCAACGAAGAATTCGTTGAGCCGACGATCAAGGCCATTATCAAAGGCGCCCGCACCGGAAAGATCGGCGATGGAAAAATTTTCGTCCTTGACTTGCCGCGCGTGATCCGCATCCGCACGGGTGAAGAAGGATCAAAGGCGATTGGTTGATTTTTAGATTGACGGATCCAAATCTTTTGGATATCATTGCCCAGTCTGTGGGGCATTGAAGTCCTAAAGGCAAATGCAAAGAGGCTTGATTTTTCTTTATATAGGAAAAATCAGGCCTCTTTGTTTTTGTGGCATGGGTGCCAGCGGTTCCGTCGATGGAAGATGATCTAAGGAGGGGTTATTTATGTATGGAGTAAAGACAAATGGACATGATCAATCAGATCAATACGGGCGATACTGCCTGGGTGTTGGTGTCAACGGCGCTTGTTTTGCTGATGACGCCGGCATTAGGGTTTTTTTATGGAGGGATGGTTCGTCGTAAAAATGTGTTAGGCATTCTCATGCAATGCATGAGTTGTTTGGCTGTTATTAGTGTGTTGTGGGGCATTTATGGGTATAGCCTTGCGTTTTCAAAAGGCAATGCCTTGTTTGGCGGTTTTGAGTGGCTATTTTTAAAAGGCGTTGGTGCGGCGCCCAATCCCGATTACGCGGCAACTATTCCGCACGCGGCATTCATGATATTCCAATGCATGTTTGCCGTCATTACTCCGGCTGTTATTGTTGGTTCTTACGCCGAGCGGGTAAAATTTTCCGGGTTTTTATTATTTACTGTCTTATGGGTGACTTTTGTTTATTGCGCAATAGCGCACATGGCATGGGCCACGGATGGTTTATTTAGGCAAATGGGCCTGCTTGATTTTGCTGGCGGTACCGTCGTAGAGATTAATTGCGGGATTGCGGGCTTGGTGACGGCCCTTTATTTAGGGCGCCGCCATGGCATCTCCCATCCGTCGTTGCATAATATTCCTTTTGTTGTGTTAGGTGCAGCGCTATTGTGGTTCGGATGGCTTGGTTTTAATGCCGGTTCAGCATTAGCATGTAATAGCGTCGCTGTGAATGCATTTATCACAACCAATGCGTCAGCCTCAGCCGCCGCGCTTGGCTGGGCCGTGATTGAATGGAAATTAACAGGCAAGCCGACCATTTTCGGGACAGTCACCGGCGCGGTGGCAGGGTTGGTTGCCATTACACCTGCGGCTGGCTTTGTTGATTTTACAGCCGCGTTGATTATTGGTTTTGTGGCCAGCGCGGTTAGTTATTTTTTTGTCGGTATTGTAAAACAAAGATTTGCCTATGATGATTCACTGGATGCCTTTGGCGTCCACGCGGTGGGCGGTTTTTGGGGCATACTTGCTACCGGCGTGTTGACGACAAAATTGGTTAATCCAGCAGGCGCAGACGGAAGCTTAAAGCAATTGGGCGTGCAGTTAATGTGCGCGCTGATAACCATTGTTTATTGCGCGGCTGTCACTTGGATAATTTGTATTATCGTCGATAAGACCGTTGGCATGCGCATTTCCCATGAAGAAGAAGTCATGGGCCTAGACTTAAGCGAACACCATGAGCGGGCGTATACCATACTTGACTAGGAGAGAACATGAAATTAATTATTGCTATTATCCAGCCGCATCAATTAGAGGAAGTCAAAAAAGCGCTCTATGCGGCGGAAGTTAATTTGATTACGGTCAGTGAAGTCTTAGGCCACGGCCGTCAGATCGGCGTGGATGAATTTTACCGCGGGGTCAAGGAAACCGGAAACCTGCTGCGTAAGATTCAAATCGAGATTGCCGTCAACGAAGAATTTGTTGAACCGACGATCAAGGCCATCATTAAGGGTGCCCGCACCGGCAAGATCGGTGATGGGAAAATTTTTGTCCTCGACTTGCCGCGCGTGATCCGCATCCGCACCGGCGAAGAAGGCCCCAAGGCCATTGGTTAATAAATGTTTATATTTATTTAACTTGGAAAGTGTTAATTGCGGCGTTAACGATCTTATGCTGGTTTTGGTAGAGCATGTAAAGATCCGATGTTGTTAAGGCGCGGTTGTAGAGGCGGATATCATCAACTTGTCCATCATACCACCATGTTACGTCAGGAGATGATTTTCCGATTTCAAAAGGAATATCTGTTCGGGTGAAGACTCCGCTGGCAGCGGTGGATACTGCAAGGGTGCCATTTTTGTAAGCATAAATATTGGATCCGTCGTAAATTAAGGCTACATGAACCCATATATCGGCAGTAATGGCAAAGGATGTGGTGTATGTGTTGCCAGCACTGTCTCTAAAGCGCACTTCAATTGTTGTTGCATTTAATTGGAAGATATAAAAAGCTGTATCGCTTTCAGCATTTCTTATTCCGCAAATGCCTCCTAAACTGTTGCCGCCGCTGCTGGAAGTTTTGACCCAAGCAGTTAAGCTCATGTTGGAGTTGGTGACAAGGGCAGAGACGTTAGGGACGGTGACAAATTCAGAGGAACCATTAAAACTTAAACAAGAGTTTCTTTTGCAGTTTGAAGTCCAGGTCGGCGCATGGCCTGTTAAATCGCCCGTGTTTCCCTTGCCGCTGCTGTCTAAAGCAGAATTACCACTGCCTTCATCCAATTTCCACCAACCAACTAAGCCAGTGGTAGTGTCGGCATGGCTTAGGGAGGAGACGATAAAAAATAATGCACAGAAGATGATTTTCATTAATGAGATTATATCAAATTTGGCAGACTTAACGATAAGTTTAGGTGTTTTTATTAACATGGACTTCGGTTGCCCTTAAATGGTATACTTGCAGTATTCAGGCCATCTTAATTAAAAGGGTATGCTCATATGAAAATACGCATTTTTCTGACAACGATTGTTTTCTTTTTAACCATTTTTTCCCAAGCTTCTTTTGCCGGGGTTGTTTACCAGAATTTTGAAACCAGTAACGGCTTGCCGGTTACGATTTCACCTGTGGGGTCTGCCAGCGTTTCAGTGGCCGGCAGGGCGGAGGCGGTTTACGCGGGGGAAGGGGCAGTTAAGTCATCGAGCAGCGCGTATTGGACAGGCGTTGGCGTGAAGGCCAGGAGTTCAGGCTATCTTGATATTAAACAAACCAATAATGACCGCTTGACCTTTCAGGTTTTTGCCAAGCCGGTTCGCCTTTGTTATATTTTCGGCTGTTCTGCGGGGACCGATAATACCGTCGGGGTTACCTTTTATGACAACGGCACTTATAAAACAGCCGGTTTTGAAGTGTGGACAACCCAGACGGCCAAATTTTCCCAGTGGACTAAATTAAAAATTTTATTCAGCCAACTGCCTTCCAATTTCAACCTGCGTCAAGTGACTAAAATTGAATTTAAGCATTATTTGCCCGGTAATTATTATATCGATGACATTCATGCTGTGCGGGAAGACCGCGTCTACCAATCGTTTGAAAAGAGTGAGCGCAGCGGATCTTCGGACAGTGAGTACGGCTGGAAGTGGAACGCGGCAGACACGGCCTTGGTGGCGGCAAGCCCAGAGCCGGTTTTCTCAGGCGGCGGCGCCTGGAAGCTTATAACGGCCTTAAATTGGTCGGGAACAGGCATCCAATCACAAGAGAAAAAGTTAATAACAGTTAATGGGGCCAATGACCAAAGTTTTTGGCATGTTGATTTAATGCCGGCAAACAGCGACCGGCTGACCTTTATGGTTTATGCCTTGCCGACAAACGGCATGGACAATAATATTGCCGTTCAGTTTTACGACAACGGGGCGCATTCAACAGATGCGACCAAGGTGGTTGTATGGCCTAAATTTGCCGCTGTGACCGGCCAATGGACACGCGTTACCGTCTTATTCAACGATGTTAGAAAGCAAGCGCCCGATTTTAATTTTAAGGATATTAATAAAATCCAATTCCAAAGTTATTGGCCTGGCACATTTTATATTGATGATATCAAGGCGTCGCCGCTTGTGCCATATGTCGTGCAAAACGCCTCAACTGGAGCGATTACTTGGAGTGATGTTGGAGGAACCAATAGGAAGTACCGCCTTCAGGAAAGCCCCACTGGCAAAGAGGGGACGTGGAAGACGGCTTATCTGGGCACAGCAAGAACTTATATCAAGAGCAATATTTCCGCCAATTTTTTCCGTGTCCGCTGGGAAGAGGATAAGCTGGATATTAATACCGTCCCTTACATATCCCCGTGGTCGGATGTTTTTGAATATATTCCTTTAACCTGCGCTTTAAGCTTTCCTCATTTGCAGGCCGGCAGTATTTATTGGTATAACCGGGCTCAGGCCACGGCATTTGAATTGCAGTCAGCGTCTAATAAGCTAGGGCCATGGACAACCATTTATCAGGGTCCGATACTGACGCAATCCGTGCCGGCGGTAAAGGGTAAATGGTACCGCTTAAGGGCCGTCCAGAAATCAGGCACGTCAACCATTGGTTTAACACCATGGAGCCGCCCGCAGAGCTACAATCCCGGCACAGGTTACGTGAAAGCGGCCGGAGGGGTACTTAAAGACGCGGATGGGACAGGCAATGTCCTGGTTTTGAATGGCGTGAATTTCGGTGGCGGACTGGTCAATGAACCATGGATGACAGGTGTTGGTAAAGGAGATTCCCCTGCCCTGGAGGACGACTGGAGTTTGCGTAATAAGCTAGCAGAGCGTTTCACGCCGGCGGAGGCCAAAACGCTGTTGAGCACGTTCCAGAGCGCATATTTTAATTCTTATGATTTGGATTACCTGCTTAAGATCGGTGTTAATGTAATCCGGCTGCCTTTTTATTACCGTAATTTACAGGATGATAATGGGGCGTGGATTTTGAATTCTGCCGGGCAGATTGATTTTACGCCCTTGGATCGTTTGGTCAATGCCGCCTCCGAGCGGGGGATTTACGTGGTGCTTGACCTGCACGGCGCGCCGGGCCTGCAGAGTGCGGATGCGAATACCGGCCGCAAGGGTTTTAATAAGTTATTTGCTCCCGATGGGGAAGTATACCGTCAGCGCACGGTTAATCTGTGGACGGAAGTGGCGCGTCGTTATAAGAACAATACATGGGTGTTAGGTTATGATCTGCTTAATGAACCCGTCGGTGCGGCACCCAATAATGTGGCCCTTGCGGATTTATATGATCGTATTTATAGGGGAATCCGCACGGTTGACCCTAAACATTTAATTATGATGGAAGGGATTTGGTACACTGATACGGCTACCAACAAGGAAGTTGTCGACTGGGCGACCTTGCCTGTGCCCTCCGTCCGAGGCTGGAGCAATGTACTCTACCAATTCCATTTTTACCATTGGGATTATATTGATGCTAATGGGGTGAAACAAAAGGCGGATGAAAATCCCGCGTCTCACATGGCTTTTATCGATAAAAAGATTGATGCCGCCAGGACGGCCCAGCCTTTGTATAATGTGCCCGTGATGGTCGGTGAGTTTTACGGCTTCGGCATTAAATCAATCTGGGATTATTATATCAGCCGCTTTAATGCTGAAAAATGGAGCTGGACATCGTGGTCGCACAAATACCATGACAGCCCGCAGAACTGGGGCTTATTTAACCATTATCTTTATACAACATCGCTGCCGAGTATCCAAAATGATAGTTACGCGACGCTGATATCTAAGTTTGGCGCGTATACGACGCATTTTTACCATACGCCTAATGTGACCTTGCAGGGCATTGTGTCTGCCAGCGCTCGGTCACTGCAGTTGTATCTACCCACGGTGCCGTTTATTGCC
>CAZCHB010000102.1:418-7116 GCA_964498235.1 uncultured Planctomycetales bacterium | reverse complement strand
CGACTGAAACATTCGGGGATGACGTGTGCTGCTGCACTGCTTTCGGGGATGACATATTCTCATTTAATAATAAATAATCTTCTTCAAGCATTACTTTTAATCTTGATTCTACGACATATGCTGTCCCTGCTT
Organism: uncultured Planctomycetales bacterium; assembly: GCA_964498235.1. Classification (GTDB taxonomy): domain Bacteria; phylum Omnitrophota; class Gorgyraeia; order Zapsychrales; family Fredricksoniimonadaceae; genus JACQQW01. The sequence continues at coordinate 6,984 of CAZCHB010000102.1, read as the reverse complement.
TTGCATTCTCATACACTACTGCCTTTTCAGGAACGATCCAAACTTTGTTGAAAAGATTGACTGATGTAAGGAACGGTCGCGACCGTTCTTGACCCTTCTTCGTTGCTTCTTGGTATACCTTCTTCCAAAATGCTTTTCCTACTTGCTCTTCAGGATGCATTAAACTTGCGGTGATTTGTTTAAGCAGATAATCTTGGGCTAATAGATCACGGCCCATTTCGGTTTGGCCGAAGGCATCAGGAACGATGCGGTTCTTCTCATACGGGCTTAGGTTGACCCAGAGGTCTTTTTCGGGGACGGTTAGGGCGGCTAGGAAGTATTTGACCAATTTGGTTGATTCGTTTCTTAATGTATCATTGGTCATCCCCGAATGTTTTAATCGGGGATCTAGGGCACTATTGCTGTGAACTAGGTCCCCGACTGAAGCACTCGGGGACGACAATTGATCACCGCGATCCAACACAAATTCAAATTTAAACGGATTTTCGGGATTGACCTTGATGCCTTTTAGAATCGGTGGATTAAAGGCAGGGCTTAAGTGGACCATTGTGCCTGGATTAGGCAAAATGAATTCATTGGCCTTTAAATGGGGGCAATAAGACAATAAGAAAGCCCCTAGGGTAAACATAGTCATTAACTTTCTTAACATGGTGAAAGTATATACTATAGATACTCTAGGGGAAAATTGACTAAATTGTCTCTTTAAGTCAGAATCTTAAGCAATTCGTAACGCTGTTCCATGTCCGTATGTTCACGGCGGGTGGCATCCTTGAGGTCAACGACATTAATCTCATCTTCCAAGACACCGACAGCCTTGCCGTAAATGCCGTTGAGCAATAAATCAACAGCGGCGGCGCCAAGTCTCGTCGATAATATACGGTCCTGTCCACTGGGGGTTCCCCCTCGCTGGACGTGGCCTAAGACCACATAGCGGGTTTCAAGGCCAGTCGCACGGGTGATGCTGTCAGCAACGACAGGAGCCATCGCGGCACCTTCAGCAACGATGATAATATAACTAATCTTGCCCTTGCGGTTTCCAGCTAAAATTTCATTGTGCATAGCTTCATAATCAAATTTACGTTCAGGAATAATCACATCCTCGGCACCGGCGGCTAACGCCACTTCCATGGCAATATATCCAGATTTATTACCCATCACTTCAATGACAAAGATACGTTCCATGCTTTGGGCGGTATCCCGAATCTTATCGATGGACTCAAGCGCGGTATTAATAGCCGTTGAACAACCGATAGTTTGGTCTGTGCCGTTTAAATCATTATCAATGGTGCCGGGCAATCCAATAGTCGGTATTCCGTGCAATTCATACAATCGGCTGGCACCCCGATAAGAGCCATCTCCGCCAATGACAATCAAACCATCAATTTTATGCTTGTGCAGCATCTCCGCGGCCTTGGCTTTTCCCTCATCACTGGAAAAATCTTTGGAACGTGCTGTCTTTAAAATTGTTCCGCCGCGATTGATGATGCTCGAAACAGAACGATGATTCATTGGAATAATATCTTCCTCTAAGATCCCTTGATAACCGCGCATAATACCAGCTACTTCAAGGCCGTAGTGTAATGAATACCTGACCGCTGATCGAATAGCCGCGTTCATTCCAGGACCGTCACCGCCGGAGGTCAAGATACCAACCTTCTTAATCTTATTAGACATGCTTAATACCTATAATGGTTTGGTTTAAATGGGCCTTCTGCTTTAACCCCTAAATACTTAGCCTGGGCGGATGTTAACGTATCTAACTTTGCACCGACTTTACCTAAGTGCAAACGCGCAACTTTTTCGTCCAAGTGCTTAGGCAGGGTATAAACCTTGTTTTCATAATTTTTGCTGTTTTGCCATAATTCAATTTGCGCGAGCACTTGATTGGTAAAAGATGTACTCATCACAAAGGATGGGTGCCCCATGGCACAGCCCAAATTGACCAGACGGCCTTCAGCTAAAACAATGAGCTTCTTGCCATTTGGAAAATTATACTCATCGACCTGTGGTTTTATCTGGATTTTCTTGATATCCTTGCGGTTATTTAAGTAAGACACTTCAATCTCTGAATCAAAGTGACCGATATTACAGACGATAGCCCCGCTTTTCATCATGTCCAAATGCTTGCCGGTTATCACATCAATACATCCTGTTGCCGTGACAAAAATATCGCCAATCTTTGCGGCATCATTCATCGGCATGACTTCATAACCTTCCATGGCCGCTTGCAAGGCGCAGATAGGGTCAATTTCAGTCACAATCACACGCCCGCCCAACCCTTTAAAAGATTGAACGCAGCCTTTACCTACGTCGCCGTAACCTGCCACCACACAAACCTTACCGGCAATCATGCGGTCAGTCGCGCGCTTAATCCCATCAATCAAAGATTCTCGGCACCCATAAAGATTATCAAATTTAGATTTAGTGACTGCGTCATTAACATTAATCGCCGGGACTTTTAATGTCCCTTTAGCCACCATTTCATATAAACGATGGACACCCGTCGTGGTTTCTTCAGAAAGACCGCGGATTCCTTTTAAAAACTGCGAATATTTATCATGCACCATGATGGTCAAATCGCCGCCATCATCAAGAATCATGTTAGGGCCTTTGCCATCGGGCCATTCAATTGTTTTCTCAATGCACCAATCAGCTTCCTGCAAGGTTTCACCCTTCCAAGCAAAAACAGGGATACCAGCGGCGGCAATCGCGGCGGCAGCATGGTCTTGCGTCGAAAAAATATTGCAAGAGGACCAACGCACTTGCGCCCCTAAATAGGTCAATGTCTCAATAAGAACCGCTGTTTCAATGGTCATGTGAATGCACCCGGCAATACGCGCGCCTTTAAGCGGCTGTTTGGCGCCGTATTCTTTTCTTAAAGCCATTAATCCGGGCATTTCCGTCTCAGCAATGGTAATTTCTTTACGGCCCCATTGAGCTAGAGACATGTCCTTGACCTTATAGTCACTAAAAACCTTATTGTCCACAGCCATAATTTTTCTTGGCTCCTGTTTAGACTTTTTGATATTAGATAATGTTGCGGTCGTCATGATATTACGCACCCTTCTTTAAGACTGCGGCCATATCTGTTTTTTCCCATGTAAATCCTTGCCGGCCAAAATGCCCGTAGGAAGCTGTTTTACGATATACAGGTTTGCGCAAATCTAATGTTTGGATAATCCCCTTAGGAGACAGGTCAAAATTCTTGCGCACCAAGGACACCAAATGCTGTTCGGAAATCTTGCCTGTGCCGTAAGTATCCACCATGATGGACACCGGCTGAGGATAGCCGATGGCATAACCTAATTGCAAGAGGCATTTTTTAGCTAACCCAGCCGCAACGATATTTTTCGCCACATAACGGGCCATATAAGCCGCAGAACGGTCAACCTTGGTTGGATCCTTCCCTGAGAAAGCACCGCCGCCGTGGGGAACAGCACCACCATATGTATCCACAATGATTTTGCGGCCAGTGACGCCTGTATCGGATTGCGGCCCACCGACGACAAATTTGCCTGTTTCGTTGACATAAAATTTCGTGTTCTTGTCCATTAATTTGCCGACAATCGGGTGCGCAATTGTCTTGATAATTTCTTGACGGGCTTTATCAGTAATTTTCTTACCGGTCTTATCAAGAATTTCTTCTGTATGCTGACAGGCCAAGACAACCGCATCCACACGCAGAGGCGTATCGTCTTCATATTCGATGGTCACTTGCGATTTACAATCAGGCCCTAAATATTTCAAGATGCCTTTTTCCCTCACATCCGTGACCCGCTGGACTAAACGATGGGCCAACATAATCGGCAACGGCATTAATTCCGGCGTTTCATCAACCGCATAACCAAACATAATCCCCTGATCACCCGCCCCGCCCGTATCGACACCTTGGGATATATCAGGTGATTGCTTATTGATAGCATTTAAAATAGAGCACGTATTGGCATCAAAACCATACTTAGGATGGGTATAACCGATATCCAAGAGCACTTCACGCACCAACTTATGCACATCGACATAGGTAGTCGTGGTAATTTCACCGCCTACAATAACCAGCCCCATAGAACAAAAAGTTTCACAAGCTACGCGGCCTCTAGGATCATCTTTTAAAACGGCATCTAAGACGCCGTCAGAAATATTGTCGCAAACCTTATCCGGATGTCCGGCTCCAACTGATTCTGATGTAAATAAATAACGTCCCTTCACGTATGACCACCTTTCATGTAGTGTTATTGTCCGCCAACTGCGGATCAGTCTTAGGCTGAAAAATGAGCTTGGGCTTCCTGAAGTGATTCAATACTTCCGATATCATACCATTTGCCGCCAAATTTAAAACCATAAACATTTTTCTTTTCAACCAGCCATTGAATATAACTGCCTGCCGCATCCAATGCCTTTGATTCATTTTTATAATCCTTAATATACTCAAGCGTCTGCTTGGGAAAATAATACAGGCACATTGTAATTAAGCTGGACAATGGCTTCGCCGGCTTTTCCTGGAAAGAAATCACCTTCCCTTCCTTGTCTAATGTACTAATCCCAAATTTTGTTGCCGCGGCAATATCATGAATATCGTAAACGCCAATGGTAACCGCCGGCGTCTTAGCTACAGCTAATGCCATAAATTGATTTAAATCCTGATCAAATAAATTATCACCGCCGATAATCAGCCAATCATCTACGACTGCTTCATTGACCCAAACATAATGAATGTCTCCGACGGAACCAAGCCGTTCTTCAGGGCTGTTGGTCTTGTCATTAACCACGCGGATATTAACCCCTTGATGTGCCTTTGCCCAATCACAAAAATGGTTATAGAATTTATTGTTGGTAACAACCACAATTTCCGATAAACCAGGGGCTGTTCTAAGCTTATTAACCGTGTAATCAATTAATGGCTTACCGGCAACTGTCAATAGCTGCTTTGGTGTATCCTTGGCCACCGCCGCCAAACGCGTCCCATAACCTGCGGCTAAAATTAATGCTTTCATAGATAAACACCTTTACTGATTAAAGATTTGGTAATAAACGGCGCAGTTGGGCAGACACATATTCTTCTACTTCTTGCCCCGTGGATAGCCCCATGGCCTCCTCTGTCACCCTCACAACATCGCTAAATTTTAAACCACGGATCATTTTCTTGACCGTTAATATGCTTGAGGGTGACATGCTCATCTCATCTAACCCTAAACCAAGCAATAAAAAAGCCAAGGTTGGGTCTGACGCCATCTCACCGCAAAGACAAACATGAATCCCTTCATTATGCCCTGCATCAATCGTCCGTTGAATCATCCGCAAAACAGCTGGATGAGCAGGCTCATATAAATGAGCGGTCTTTTCATTCACACGATCAACGGCAAGCGCATATTGTACCAAATCATTGGTCCCAATTGAAAAGAAATCTGATTCTTTTGCCAGCATATCCGCCGTCATCACTGCGGAGGGCACTTCTATCATCACGCCAACCTTCATTTTATCGTCGAAAAGAATATGTTCATCGCGTAAGGCCCGTTTTACATCTCCTAACACCGCATTGGCTTGACGCAATTCTCCAACCCCTGAAATCATGGGATACATCATCTGAATACGGCCATGAATTGAAGCCCGTAATATAGCCCTTAATTGTGTTTTAAAAATATCCGTTCGGTCTAAACAAAAGCGGATCGCGCGAGACCCTAAAAATGGGGTCATATCTTTTGGCATTTGGACGCTTGAAATAAACTTATCACCGCCGATATCTAAGGTGCGGATTGTTACCTGCAATGGTGACACAGCTTCAGCCACTTGTTTGTACGCCAAATACTGCTCTTCTTCAGAGGGCAAATCAAGCCGATTCATATACAAAAACTCTGTCCGGTAAAGCCCTATTCCCTCAGCTCCGAATTTACTGGCCGTTTGCGTTTCCGCAGAAAGTTCTAAATTAGCTAAAATAAAAACACGCTTGCCATCTATGGTCTGAGCAGGTAATTCTTTAATATCACCCAAACGCTCCAGAGACGCATTAATCTTAGTTTGTTCTTTTGCATACAACTCTCTTGTTGATTCGGTAGGATTGATGATAACAAGCCCCTTATTCCCATCAACAATCAAAAAATCACCATTATTAATTTTGAGAGTCGCATCTTTCAAACCAACGACAGCAGGAACACCCAAGGACTTAGCAATAATCGCCGTATGGGATGTCCTCCCGCCAATATCCGTCACAAAAGCCATAATCTTTTTATTGAACATACTAACTGCATCGGAAGGCGAAAGCTCATGCGCCACCAAGGTTGAATTTTTGCTCAAATTATCTAAATCATGCCACTTGCTTTCATCCATTAAATGCTTTAATACGCGCTTGGCAATATCATTCACATCGCTTTTACGTTCACGTAAATATTCGTCCGCAATCCTAGATAATGTTTTAACATAAGCTTTAACAACTCTGACAAATACATTCTCAGCAGACAACCTATCACTGCGGATTCCTTTTCTAACTTCATCCTGAAGCATCGGATCATCGAGCACCAGCAAATGAGCATCAAAAATCTGCGCATGCTGGCTGCCCATATCCAGGGTAATTT
>CAZCHB010000102.1:0-408 GCA_964498235.1 uncultured Planctomycetales bacterium | reverse complement strand
AAGGGCATGGATCTCCCTCCGCGCCTTGCCAAGCGCTTCTTCAAAACGCGCAATTTCTGACTCAACTTCATGCGCGGCAATAACCCTCTTTGACACGATAAATTCTTGATTATCGAGAATAAAGGCCGCTCCATAAGAAATGCCAGCGGCGGCAGGAATGCCCTTTAAGACTATTTCACTCATTTATTAAATTCTTCCTCTTGCAGACTAAAAAAACGCTCAATCTCCGCCATCGCTGTTTCGGCATCCTTGCCATCAACGATGACCGTTAATACACTCTCACACTGTGCGCCTAACATTAACAGCCCCATGATTGATTTTCCATTAACGCGTTCTTCGCCCTTAATCACTGTAACCGCAGCGTCATATTTCCCAGCCAGCTGGACAAGCTGCGCCGCAGCGGCGCGC
>CAZCHB010000101.1:0-7287 GCA_964498235.1 uncultured Planctomycetales bacterium | reverse complement strand
GATTCATTAGGCTGGCGGTGATTTGTTTAAGCAGATAATCTTGGGCTAGAAGATCACGACCCATTTCGGTTTGGCCGAAGGCATCAGGCACAATGCGGTCTTTTTCATATGGGCTTAAGTTTACCCAAAGGTCTTTTTCAGGGACAGTTAATGTGGCTAGGAAATATTTGATTAATTTCTTTGATTCGTTGTGTAGGGAACGGTCGCGACCGTTCCCTACAGGTAATTGTTCATGCGATAACGTATCACCACTATCCAACACAAACTCGAATTTGAATGGGTCTTTGGGATTTATCTTAATGCCCTTTAATATCGGTGGATTGAAGGATGGGCTTAGTTGGACCATTATTCCAGGCTTAGGAAGAACTATCTCCTGAGCTGAAACGAAAGGCGCTGGAGCACAGGCATTTATGAAGAATACCAAAAGCACTGCCCTACTTATCAATTGGCTTATGTGTAAATGCATAGGCAAAGTATATATGGTGAATTTAAATTTTGCCAATTACCAAAAGGCTTGTCAAAACTACTTTCCAATGCAGAATTCACTGAAAATACGGTCAAGCAGGTCTTGGTCGATATTGCGGCCGGTGATGCTGTCTAGGGCGTTGACCGCCTCCTTGATATTTTGGGAGATAAATTCCCAAGAAGATTGTTCACCCATAAGACTCATCGCTTCAGATAAATCATGATGCGCGGATTTTAAGGCGTTAATGTGGCGGATATTGCTAATTAATAAACCATGCGTATCAATGTCCTTGCCCTGCCATACTGATTCTAGAATGGCGGCCTCTAATGCGTCGATGGCCGTTTTATGCAATGCAGACACCTTGATGGTTTTTCCCTTAGGCAATTCTTCCTCGGTGATTTGTTTAGGCAAATCGCTTTTGTTAAGCACGGTTAAAATATTACGGCCTTTAAGCTTATCAATTAACAATTGATCAGCGGCCTCTAAGGGCCTGCTGGCATCCAAAACAAGCAAAACGAGATCAGCGCTGTCGATAAATAAATGACTGCGTTTAACGGCCTCTTCTTCGATTAAGTCCCGCGGCTCCAAGATACCTGCGGTGTCAACTAATTGAAAAGGAACGCCTTTAATCTGCGCGCTCTCCTCAAGTATATCACGGGTGGTGCCGGCGATATTAGTTACGATCGCACGCTCTTCTTTAAGCAACACATTAAGCAAGGACGATTTTCCCGCATTTGGTTTGCCGCACAAGACAATACGGATCCCCTCTTTAAGGATACGTCCGTTATGCGACGAGGCTAATAGTTTTGCCACGGCTTCTTCTTGATTCTTAATGCGCTTAAAAATTTGCGCGCGGCCTTCTACATCAACATCATCTTCAGGAAAATTAATCAACGCTTCAATCATGACATAAAGGCTCATGAGTCCATCGCGGATAGCTTCAAGTTGGACAGATAACTCACCCTTTAACTGATGCTGACTGACGCGGGCAAAACTTTCTGTTTTTGCACGAACCACGTCGAGAACGGCTTCGGCTTGGGGCAAATCAATACGGCCGTTTAAAAAAGCACGCTTGGTGAATTCACCAGGATCGGCTAGGCGCACACCGTTGCTTAAAATTAAATCTAACACAGCCCGCAGAACCGCCGCGCCGCCATGACAGTTAATCTCGATCACATCTTCTGCAGTATAACTTTTAGGCCCGCGCATAAGCGACAACAGGGACTCATCAATAATATTATTGCCGTCAACGACCCAGCCATAATGCATCGTATAGCTTTTTTGACCACTAATTTGCTTAGAGGATTTAGAACGAAAGATCTTATCCGCCACCGCGATCGCTGATGGCCCGGAAATACGGACAATGCCCACGCCGCCCACCCCGGCAGGGGTCGCAATTGCGGCAATTGTATCCTGCAATGAATTAAGCTGGTACATAGGCCCTTGCCTGCGCCGCGATAAACAGTGATCCTGTAATCACAATCACATCATCTCTTTTTGCTTTTGACAATGCCAATTCAATAGCGTCATTAACATTTTCCGTCATATACCATTTTCTGGGAGAAAATAATTCCTTTGCTTCATCCCGTGAAAAAGCATAAGCCCGAGGATGGTCAGCCTTGGTTAGAATGATGGTATCAGCAATGGGTTTAAGTTCAGCGGCAATTCCTTGAATGTCTTTATCGGCAGATAACCCTAAAACTAAAATAATATTACGGCCTGCATATTCATCGACAACCGTCTTAGCCAAAGCAAGAGCGGCCGCGTGATTATGCGCCCCGTCGGCAATCATCACCGGTGACTTGCGCAGGATTTCAAAACGCCCTTCCCAGCGCGTATGTTTAAGCCCATAAACAATTGCCTCATCGCTGATCTTATATTGCCATTGCTTTAACAATTCAATCACTTTAAGCGCGGTTAAGGCGTTTTTTTGTTGATGGACACCTTTGAGCGACACCTCAAGAGATAACGTCTCATCGTCACTAACAGCGATTGGTGGAATACCAAATTCCTGACATCGTTTTAACAACACCTCCATCACCTTAAGCGGTTGAGGGGCAATCACCACCCGCTGACGCGAGCTTTTGATAATACCCGCCTTTTCTTGCGCGATGGCTGTCAAGGATCCGCCTAAAATTTTCGTATGATCCAAACTGATTGGCGTAAGCACGGCGATCATGCTTTCCGCGGCATTGGTAGCATCCAGACGTCCGCCGAGGCCGGTTTCTAGAATCACAAAATCTAATTCTTGTTTTTTAAAAAAACAAAAGGCGATGACTGTTAAAACTTCAAAATAAGTTAAGAATAATCCCCGATTAAGCATCGAAGCAATCTGAGGGCGAATATCGTTAATTACCGATGCTAATTGATCGTCGGTAATCATCCCTGCAAAATCTTCGTACTTATTGATATTACTGCTGTTTAAAACGCGGATGCGCTCATTGACTCGATGCAAATGCGGCGACGTATACAAGCCAACCTTAAAACCAGCCCCCGACAAGATGTGCGTCAAGAAAGCACAGGTCGAACCCTTGCCTTTGGTGCCGGCGACATGGATGATTTTTAAGTCATTCTGAGGATTATCTAAAAGATTAAGTAATTCGGTAATGCGGTTTAGGTCAAATTCATATGATTTGACTTTTTGTAAATGCTGTTCGAAATTGGTAAATGAATTCAGGTAGTCGTGGACATTCATTAATGCTTAAAATGCCTTACGCCGGTTGTGACCATGGCGATTTTTCGTTTATCGGCTTCCTTGATCACTTCCGGGTCGGCGATAGATCCGCCAGTTTGGATAATAGCGCCAACCCCAGCTTTCGCCGCGAAAGTGACCGTATCAGCTTTTGGCAAGAATGCGTCGGAGATCAGCACGGAACCCTTGGCTAATTTACCGGCTTTACGGATAGCGTGCAACGCTGAATCAACACGGCTGGTCTGCCCTGCGCCTATGCCGATAGTCTGCGTCCCTTTAACCAAGGCAATCGCATTGGATTTAACATGCTTAATGACCTTCCAGCCAAAAAGCATGGCGGCCAATTGAGCCTTAGTTGGTTTTATCTTGGTGACAATCTTTAATTCTTCAGGCTTTAAAACCCGGTTATCTTTCTCCTGCAGCAATAGAGCGCCGGATACTTTTTTATAATCATATTTTTCTTCGGGCAGCCCATGAATATCTAATTCCAGAAGACGTAAATTCTTCTTTTCACTTAAGATTTTCACCGCATCCTTATCAAATAACGGGGCGATCACACATTCCATAAATCCGCTTTTCGCAATGGCCTGCGCGGTTTTAGCATCGACGGGACGATTAAGCCCAATAATACCGCCAAAAGCGGAAAGCGCGTCACACTTAAGCGCTTTGAGAAATGCTTTTTCAAGGGTTGCATCCTCCGCTACGCCAGAAGGATTGTTATGCTTGATCACAACAGCCGAGGGATTATCAAAGTCTTTAACAATATCAACCGCGGCCTGAAGGTCTAAAATATTATTGAAGGACAATTCCTTGCCGTGCAATTGCTTTAAGCCGGCTAAGCCTGTTGACTTCTTCCCATCGGCATAAAACGCAGCGCCTTGATGGGGATTCTCGCCGTAACGTAAATCCTGCGCTTTGATAAACTGTAAATTAATCTCACGCGGGAAAGATGAAAATGAATTATCCGCCTTAAAACGATTGCTTAAATACGAATAAATAGCCGCATCGTACGAAGATGTGCGTTCAAACACTTCAATGGCTAAATTTGTCAAGACCTGATCGGAGAGGATGCCGCTATTATTATTTAGTTCATTCAAAACATCCGTGTAACGCGCCGGATTACAAATCACCGCGACACTTTTATAATTCTTAGCCGCTGAACGCAGCATTGAAGGCCCGCCGATATCGATATTCTCAATACATTCTTCCAAAGACACATTCTTTTTAGAAGATGTTTTTTCAAACGGATACAAATTCACCACCACCATGTCGATGGGGCTGATATTATGCTCCTTCATTTGTTTTAAGTGATGCGCATTATCCCGAACGCCCAATAAACCGCCGTGGATCTTCGGGTGCAAGGTCTTGACCCTGCCGTCAAGCATTTCAGGAAATCCAGTGTAATCGGAAACTTCAATGGCTGGGATGCCGGATTGGCGCAGGAGTGTTGCTGTACCGCCGGTCGAGATGATTTCAACGCCGAGTTTGTGTAAACCCTTTGCAAAATCGACCAGACCGCCTTTATCTGACACAGAGATGAGGGCGCGGCGAACTTTAATCATGCGGTGTTAAATTATCTCTTACCTTTTTTACGTTTACGTTCGGAAGGCTTTAAATAAAAGCGGCGGTCCTTAAGTTCGACTAAAAAGCCGTCCTTTTGGCATTGCTTTTTGAACGTGCGCATGGCTTTTTCAAAACTATTCTTATCGTTAATCTTGACTTCCAACATGAAAAATCACTGCTCCTTAAAGATTTGTTTATTAATAAGTCCGACCATTATATTATAGAAGCCTTATTTGTCAACATTATTGAAACCAAGGCCGGATTAATACTCAGGGTCAACGTAGGTGTATTGCTCGCCCTTGAAATTACGGACAGTGTGGATGCCGCCTTCGCTTTTGACTAAGTAGTTGGGGGAAACGGGGATTTTACCGCCGCCGCCCGGGCCGTCGATAACGTAGGTCGGCACCGCGTAGCCGGTGGTGTGGCCGCGCAAATGCTCCATAATATTGATGCCTGTCGCAACCGTGGTGCGGAAATGCTTAGAGCCGACAATCGGGTCGCATTGGTAGATATAATAAGGCCGAACCCGGATTTTCAGCAATTCGTGGAATAATTTTTTCATGATTTCCGGCTTATCATTGACGCCCCGCAGTAAGACGGTCTGGGAACCCATGGGAATCCCTGTGTCAGCTATCATGTTACAGGCATGCTTAACACGCGCTGTCACCTCAGATGGATGATTAAAATGGATACTCATCCAGATCGGCGAATACTTTTTAAAAATGGCTAACAGTTCCGGTGTCACGCGCTGGGGCATGGTCACGGGAATCCGCGTACCAATACGCACAAATTCCACATGCGGGATGGCCTTCAATGACGAGATTAAAAATTCCAACGTACGGTCCGCCAATGTCAAAGGGTCACCGCCGGAGATTAAGACATCCCGGATTTCCTTATGGGCGCGGATATAATTAAGCGCAGGTTCATACGTCGATAAATTAAGCGTATGATTACCATCGCCCACCATCCGTGACCGGGTGCAATAACGGCAGTACATAGCACACATTTCATTGACTAAGAATAAGACGCGATCTGGATAACGGTGGACCAATCCTTTCACCGCTGAAGAACCTTCTTCTCCGCATGGGTCTAGTAATTCTTCCTTGGCAGTCTCAAATTCTTGGGCTTGCGGGACCGTTTGCAGACGGATCGGACATGCCGGATTATTAGGATCTATCAAAGCCGCCCAATACGGCGGGATGGACATGGTTAACTTATCCCCTGCCCCCTTGATTCCCTTAATTTCGTTATCAGTTAATTTGAAAAGTTTTTCTGCTTGTTCGAGGGTGCGTACCCGGTTACGCAGCTGCCAGCGCCAATCTTCCCAATCGGCTTGGGTTGCGCCAGGGAAAATCTTGATCACGCGTTCTTCAGCTGGAGATAACGGGATGTTAGGACGGCCTAATAAATTGCTGACTTCTTCTTTTACAACAGCGGAACCTGGGTTCATTTTGTCGATGCGGCCTCCATTAAGCCTGTCCTTAGCAAAGCTGTGTCCAAAATTTTATTAATGATCTGATTATACGATAAACCAACCACTTTGCCAAATAAAACAAATACATCATCCGGGCTTAAATTAGGCAGGGGATTGATCTCTAGCACATACGGATTACCCTTTTCATCCACGCGGAAATCCACCCGCCCAAAATCACGGCAATCGACGCTATGATACGCTTTAACCGCGATGTCTTGCAGTTTTCCTGCTAAATTGGCATCAATGGGCGCGGGGCAGATATGATCGACCAGCTTCTCTGCCACGTGACGGTACGAATAAAATTCATCCCCTAAAGATGTTTTACCGGCGATTGCATATTGGACCACCGGCATGGCCTTTGCCTCATCATTGCCGATAACACCGACGGTAAATTCAGCTCCCTTAATAAATTCTTCAACCAGGGCCGGCTGTTTATAATTGACATTGATATGCCTGACTTGCTCCTTTAACTGCGCGAGGTTCTCAACGCGGGAGGATTGCGTAATCCCCTTTGAGGTTCCCTCATGCAAAGTTTTCACAAATAATGGATAACCAATCGTATTCAAAGCTTGTAAATCATCCTCGAGAGTAGCTTTAAAATACTTTGCGGTGGGTATGCCGTCGGCGATAAAGCACTTCTTCGCCACCACCTTATCCAAGGTGACGCCTAACGTCAATGCGTCAGCGCCAGCAAATGGAATGCGGTAAAGATCAAGGATGGCTGGCACTTGAGACTCGCGGTTACGGCCGTAATGTCCCTCGGAAATATTAAAGACAATGTCCACGCCTAAATCCGGCAGGGCTTTAAGCAATGCCTTGGCACCGCCGATTAATTTAACCGTGTGCCCCGCTGATTCAAAGGCGGCTTTCAATGCGTCAACGGTCTTTGTTCCGTCGAGCTCAGCGGAGGCATCAATGGGGTCATCCTTCGATGCCTGCCAGTCGCTTTTTAAATCATATGTAAGGCCGATGATTTTTCTCATTAGGAAAATAATTTAACAAAAATACGCAGAAATGCTATTAAAATTTTTGTACGGCTAGGGAACGGTCAATAGATTGTTACCCCCCTTACGCAATAAATTTGCATTCCAA
>CAZCHB010000100.1:565-7412 GCA_964498235.1 uncultured Planctomycetales bacterium | reverse complement strand
GTAAATATGTCCAGCTAAAAAAAGCTGGACGTAATTTTAAAGCTCTTTGTCCGTTTCATCATGAAAAGTCACCATCGTTTGTCGTTAATCCAGACAAGCAGATTTTTCATTGTTTTGGCTGCGGGGCGGGCGGTAATGCCGTCGGGTTTGTGATGCGCCAAGAGCGTTTGGAGTTTCCGCAGGCAGTCAGGTTATTAGCTGACCAATGCGGGATTACCATTCCTGAAGATGCCGGCGATGCCAATAGCCCTTCACGTGAATTACGTGAAGCTGTTTTTAAAGTGAATGAGTTGGCTGTCGGATATTTTCATGAACATTTATTGACGGGAAAAGATGAAGCAGTTAAGGCTGCGCGGGAATATTTAAAGGCGCGCGGTGTAAGTTTAGAAGTAGTTCGGAAATTCAGCATTGGTTTTGCGGCGGACGCTTGGGATGGATTGATTGAGTTTTTGACGTCTAAGAATATCGCCTTAGCAACGATGGAACAAGCGGGTTTGATTATTGCCCGTGAAGGAAAAAAAGGTTTTTACGACCGGTTTCGCAACCGGATTATTTTTCCGATTTTTGACATTCAATCCCGTCCGGTCGCATTTGGCGCTCGTGCCATGAGTGAGACCGAGGGTGCGAAATATATTAACTCTCCAGAGACGCCGGTTTATACCAAAGGCTTGCATATGTTCGGGCTTAACCTGACTAAAACCGCGGCTGGACAGTTAGACAGTGTTATTGTGGTGGAAGGGTACATGGACATGATCATGCCCTTCATCCACGGGGTGGAGAATATAGCGGCTTCCTTAGGGACGGCATTAACGCCGCAGCAGATACGCTTATTACGCCGCTATACCTCAAATGTAGTGATGCTCTTTGATACGGATCCGGCAGGACAAAATGCGATCATCCGCAGTTTGGATTTGCTGGTCGATGAAGGAATGAATGTAAGCGTGGTGACCTTGGAAAAGGGCCATGATCCTGACTCATTTATTCGAAAGAATGGCGCCCAACAATTTCGTTGGCATCTTGAACGTGCTAAGTCATTATACCATTATAAACTAGGCTGGTTATCAGCTCAATTCGACAAAAGTACAATCGAGGGGCGTTCTAAAATTTGCCGACAGATGCTTAACACCATCAATCGTTTTAACGACGAAGTAACAAAATATGAGTTAACAAGGTCATTGGCTTTAGAATTTAATATTCCAATTGATGTCCTGCAGAAGCAGGCACAGCAAGATGCCATCCCGCAATCTTCCTTAAAATCCCAAACGCTCAAGCCAACCACCCAAGCAGTATCGGGTTCAAAAGGCAGTGAGGAAATGCTTCTGGCGTTATTTTTAAACGATGAGCGTTTTCTTCATCAAGCTAAGGAGTGTTTATCGCCAGCGGATTTTTTCGACCCCCTGATATCCAGGATCCTGTCAATATTTTGGGCATTAAATGAAGCTGAGGGCGCTTTTTCAACGGCTGATTTAATTAACCGGTTTTCCGATGACGAAAGCCAGCGCCTAATTGCTGAATTAGCTAGCCGTGATGAAAAATGGTTGGGCGATAAAGAATTGGCTTTCAAAGACTGTGTAGAGCGGATTCGTAAAAGCAGGCTTCATATGCAATTGGAAGAAGCCAAGTTAAATGGCGACGCGCAATTGATGGGTGATTTAATAAGACAAATAAAAAATTAGGGTGCATTTATGAAAGAACAGCCGAAAGAACAAGGAAAAGAATTCCAAGAAGATTTAGACAAGCTGGTCTTATTGGGAAAGAAGAAAGGGTTTTTGACCTACGAAGAGGTTAATGAAACCCTGTCGGATGCTATTGACTCTTCTGAAGATATTGACCAGGTCTTTGATATTTTGGATGGTAAGGAAATCAAGGTTGTTGATTCTGAAGAAGAAGTGTCCTTGATTGAAGAAACCAGCAACGAGGAAAGCCGTGAACAACAAGTGCGCCGTGTGCGCGAGGAGAGCAAGGAGGATGATGTTTATTCCGACAAGTTTATTCCTCTTGATGATCCGGTTAAAATGTACCTTAAGCAAATGGGTTCTATTCCTTTATTAACCCGGGATGAGGAAATTAATTTAGCGAAGCGTATTGAAGAAGCAGAAATTAAATTCGCTGAAAGCTTATTTAAGACATATTTCGCGCGCAAGGAAGCTATTTCGATCATTAATCAAGTCCTGCGTGAAGAAATCAACGCCGAGGACGTGATTAAGGATGAGTTAGAGCGCCGCGGCCGTTTGATCAAAGATTTAGCTAAGATTTTAGAGCATGTGCGCCATACCCGCGTCGGTTCGGATATCTCGGCTAAATCAATTGCTGAATTTAAATTAACATCGACGGTGAATGAAGACATTGTGTCGAAGATCCAAGAAATTATTGATAATGTTGAGCGTTTAGATCGCCATTTAAACGCGAAGAAAAAACCGTTGAATGCGCCTGAGTTAAAGAAACAGCGTGAATCAATGTTAAAAGAATTGGGCGAGCCGGTTGAGCGTGTGAAAAACCAATTACGTGAGATCAAGACCCGCCAATCGCGTTTTAATAAGGCCAAGAAATTGCTCGTCGAAGCGAACTTGCGTTTGGTGGTGAGTATCGCTAAGAAATATATTAATCGCGGGTTGTCTTTCTTGGATTTAATTCAGGAAGGCAATATGGGCTTGATCCGTGCCGTTGAAAAATTCGAATATAAGCGCGGGTATAAATTCTCAACCTACGCGACATGGTGGATCCGTCAGGCCATCACGCGTTCTATTGCTGATCAGGCAAGGACTATTCGTATTCCTGTTCACATGACAGAGACAATCAATAAAATTATCCGTGTATCACGCGTATTTGTTCAAGAATACGGCCGTGAACCAGCTGCGCAGGAAATTGCCAAAGAAATGCGCATGCCGGTGACCAAGGTTAAAGAAATCTTAAAGATTTCCCAGGTGCCGATTTCATTGCAAACACCGATTGGTGATGAAGGGGATACCCACTTTGGTGATTTTATCGAAGATAAAAAAGCTGTTTCTCCGGCGAATGCGACCTTGCATTCAATGCTCAAGGATGAGATAACGTCGGTGTTATCAAGTTTGGATGATCGTGAACGTAAGATTTTGGAATTGCGTTTCGGGATTGTTGATGGCACAAGCCGTACGTTGGAAGAAGTGGGGGCTGAATTTAACGTCACCCGTGAACGCGTGCGCCAAATTGAGTCCAAAGCCTTGCGCAAATTGCGCCACCCGACACGTTCCCGCCGTATCAAGTCGTTTTTAGACATGGCGGCTAAAGAAGGCGAAGTCATCATTTAATGAGACCAAGCATTGTATTAGTCATTACAGATAAAGAATCTAACGCCCAGTTGAAGAAACTGGGCGTTAGCTTTTTATAAGTGAGCGTTGATTTGTTTAAAAAGTTTGATATTGATTATTGTGTCAGGCAAATGAAGAATCGGCGCGCTTTAAAGATTCCATTGATTTTAACTGTCCGCAATCAGAAAAAGGAGGGCGCTGTTAACGTGTTTTCTGATACTAAGAAGATTCAGTTAATGCAGGCCTTGATTCCTTATGCTGATTGGGTGGACATTGAGTTGTTCTCACCTCTTTGTGCTAAGCTGGTTGACTTATCAAAGGCTTCAAATAAGAAAGTGGTTATTTCTACCCATAATTTTGTCAATATCTCTAATAATATGGAGCTTTTGCTTAAAAAATCACTGAATTACATGGCTGATATGGTGAAATTTGCAGGAAAAGCCAAATCAGATAAAGACCTTATCCGCATGATTGATTTTACAAATCGTCATCGTAAGTCACCATTGACGACCATGTGCGTGGGGCCATTAGGTGCCATATCCCGTTTGGTACTGCCAATGGCTGGAAGCCGCTGGATCTACACTTTTTTAAGCATACCAACCGCCGTTGGGCAGATTGATGTCAAAACACTAAAAGCTCATCTTGACTTTTACTACAGATAAATTTTTCCCATCCAGCTTGTTTTTTTCATATTTATAGTAAATACTTATATTATGTTCAGGGTTTTGAATTTATATATTATTGGGGTGTTCTTTTTTAATACGCTGGGGCCTAGCCTTGGCTTGGCTGATACTATTGTCCTGCCAGCTCCCGGGGCTATGGTGCGGTTAAGTCCCACGTATAATCTGCCGATCTTAAAAGGCATAAAGGTTAATCCAGATAATCCATTTAAATTTGAATTTATTATGTCTGTAGGGGACGGGTCCTACGTCTCAAAAAAGGGCGAGAGTACCTCGCCCATACAAGAGGAATCAAAAAAATTAATTAAATATTTCCTAGCCGCCCTAACCATCCCTGAAAAAGATCTTTGGGTTAATTTGTCGCCCTATGAAAAAGACCGCATCATTCCTGATAGCTTTGGCCAAACCGAAATGGGCCGCGACCTTTTAGCGCAGGATTACCTATTAAAACAAATCACCGCAAGTCTTATTTACCCAGAAGATGAGATTGGCATGAAATTCTGGAAGCGCGTATACCAAGAAGTCCATAAAAGGGGCCTGTCCTCTGCTTCTCAAGGGAATTATCCTCTTAAAATAAGTACATTCAATAAAGTGTGGATTGTTCCTGAAAAAGCAGTTGTTTATGAGAACCTGCCTGATCGGCAGGCAGGTGCCAAAGCGGGCGTAGCGTATGTGGTGGAATCAAGATTAAAAGTTTTAACAGAAGCAGATTATCTAGCCAATACAAAAAATAATTTAAAAGATGACAACCAGAACCAAATCATTAAGGATATTGTCATTCCGGCATTAACCAAAGAAGTTAATGAGGGGCAGAACTTCGCCCAACTGCGCCAAGTCTATAATTCATTTATTTTGGCCGCGTGGTATAAGAAAAAAATTTCCGCCATAGGCGGAAAAGAGAATGCCTTATATCGAGGGTACATAGACAAAAATAAAATTTCTGGGATCAATATTAATGATCCGCAAGCAAAGACGAAAATTTATAATCGGTATTTAGAGGCCTTTAGAAAAGGTGCCTATAACTACATCAAAGAAGAGCCTGATTCAATAAGCGGACAAATGATTCCAAGGAAATATTTCTCAGGGGGGATGAGATTAAATGATGAGGCCATGATAATTAAAGACGGATTAAACTCAGGGGTGTTATTGCCGGAGGATGATAGCAACCAATTGGTTAAGGTTGAGCTATCAGCGCATCATAATGCGGCTATGTTAAGTAATATTGATCGAGCAGAATCAAAAGGAGCGCGCGATAGGCAGGAAGATAGGGATATCAATGATTTAATTGTTGATGAAGAAGGAAAGGTTATAGGCAGATTAATTGCGGTGATGGATGGACATCATCGAGGTAAGGAGACGGGGGATATTATCTCAGAATTTGTGAAGCGCCAGGTTCTTCAAATATTCCGTAAGTATCTGTTAGTTAGGCAGAAGATCTTTATAACTGCCCGCGATAGCGGTAAAGCTAGTCCTGAGTTTCTTGAAAAGAATAATCCTGTTTCCAAAGCGTTAGAGGAAACTTTTAAGGAATTAAACAAGCTTACCAAGAATTACGTACAAGGAACAACCTTGAGCATGGTTTATGTCCCTGTTGAGAAAGATAGGGTGTATTATGCTGTTTTGGGAGATTCGCCAGTTATATTTGTAAAAAAGGATGGTTCTCATACGGCAATAATGCAGGCAATGGAAGATTATGTTGCAACGATTCATGACAGGATAAATAGAGAGAATATGGAAAAATCAGCTAATGTTGATAATGTTGCAATTTCCCTTAATACAAAGACGTCTGAAGGGAGAATGGAAACGTTGTACAGCAGGGTGCCTGCGGGGTTAGGCAGCCAAGCTTTTGAAGGTATCCTGATAAGGGGTCCACTTATAGGGTTTGTGCCTTATGGTGATATTAGAATCGTTATTACAGGTAGCGATGGAGTGCTGGTAGAGGGGAATCCTAGCGCATCAATACAAAAGATTGTTGAGTTAGTTAAAAGCAGGGTAAACGCGCATGACATTATCAATGACCCTAAGAATACAAATCCGGACAATAAGACTCTTGTTATTTGGCGTCCTGATCCTTCTGCTGATTCAGCGCTAATGGTGTTGCCCCTTAAGTTTGTTGTTGGGAATATGATCAGTCGCATTCTAGGCAGAAAACATGAAACAGAAAGGCAAATCCAAGACTATTTAGATAGTTTCTATGGGGAATATATTGAACCATATGATAAGGATGATAATACAGCACAGGCAGGACCGTTTAGGCTTGATGCATTGCCAGCTGGCCAGCATACGGCAACCTTTGCTCAGATTTACCAGATGGCTCGCTTTGAACACGATAGGCTTGTAGACACATTTGGTTATCCAATGAGCGCCAGGGGGTTTTATTATTTATTTATTAAGACTTCCCGTCATTTGCCTGGGATGCGTATTGATATTAAACGGGCTAATTACGTCCAAGAGATCAATGATTTTAAAAAAAATTTTATGGGTATTAAAGAAACAAATGCCATTTTTGATTCTAGAACTGTAATGGCATTGTTAGGCTATCAATCTAATGAATTCTTAAGATTTTTTAGTGAATTATCACAACGAAATCTGAAATCATTATCCTTGAGAGATGTAAACCGTGTTGAAGAGGATGTTCTAAAGCAGCTTGCTGTGAAGGAATTAATGGAGTATATCCAGTTTATTAAGATGGCGATAATGAGAGATCCTTCTAATAAAATACGGATACTTAGGCAGGTGTTGATGATACCAATTGAGAGCGTAAGGATTATTAATGGTTATAATGAATATTTTGACCGTTTTTATGATGCGCTTAATCTGGTGATGAAAGGCAATTTTATCAATAAGATCCCTGATTATGATATTGATTTCTTTGAGAAT
>CAZCHB010000100.1:0-555 GCA_964498235.1 uncultured Planctomycetales bacterium | reverse complement strand
GGCATTAGTAGGCCTGCATACGGATTATCCAGATAAAAATTTGAATACAAACAGGTTGAATGATATTTTAAAAGGCGAGCAAGAGGATTATACGAGGGAGCACTTGCTCATTAGAAAACATTTCTTTGAGAATTATTTAGAGCAGATATTATTAAGATTGGAACGTTTAGTAAGTAGTTTAGGTGCCCCAAGAAAGCCGTCAACTTACACATTAAGAAGAACAGGAAGGGATGTTCTTGAAGATACGGCAATCTTTATGCAAGGATCGATTGATGATTTGAATCGAGATGTTTTTAAGTACGGCAATAATTATTTTTTTCTTTATTTATTAAATAGTTTGTGGATTACAGAGGCACAATTGCGTCAAGAGCCGGAGCCGACACAGGAACAATTATTGACACCTAATTCATCTCCAAAGGAGTTTAGAACAGTTTTACGGAATATCGTACGCACGTACCATCCAGATGGAAAAGGCCTTTCAGGAATGGCGTTAAGCAAGGCAACAGCCAGAGTGCAAATTCTTAATAATCTGTGGTTTTTATCTAGGGAAGATGA
>CAZCHB010000099.1:4853-7442 GCA_964498235.1 uncultured Planctomycetales bacterium | reverse complement strand
TTTACTAGCGGTTAATGAAGCCTTGAACAAAAAGAACTAATCTATTCTTTCGCCCCGCACAATGCCAGGCAAAGGGCTAGTGTCAATGCGCAAACCGCCGTTATGCTCAATTTTGACCGTATACAAATAGCCCGGCACAAACATAGCCCCCGGCGCTTCAATCTGCACATTTTTAACACCGGCATTTCCTGCCGTATCTTTATTAAAAGCATACCTCCAAAAATTCTGCCAAAACTTATCTTCGACCCAATTGCCCGCACCCTCTAACTTAGACCCTTGAGGTATTTCTCTTATATAATTAATCGGAAATTCTTTTGTGTTTGCGCCGTCTAACATGAAAGCCTTCCAAAACAAATAAACACTTTTACCCTTAAGCTTATCACCGGCCATAATAAAATGATCATCGAAACGAACCACCAGTGCCTGGAACTGAATGACATTGCCCGGAAAAGTAAAATATTTAGCCGGCAGTGCTTTTTGATCCGTCCCATATTCTAGAAATTTGATCGTCGTAAAATTCTTGCTCAACGCCTGATTATAATTAACCCCTGTCACTAAAACTTCCGCGACGCGTGAATCAGCGCGCAGGCGGGTAATAATTTTTTGCAGGATTGATTGTTCATAAAAGAAGCGGGCCATAAACAGCCCAGCGGCAATAATACCCACGGCAATGATTGTCCGTCTGACGAATTTTAAATTTTTTAATGGCATTACCGGAGGCCTTTGGTTATCATTGATGCATTATAACCTCAGGAGACGCGCATGGATATTATTAAATCGTTTATTGATATGTTCCTTCACTTAGACAATCACATGGTAGAGTTAATTGCCCAATATGGCGTTTGGATTTATGCCCTGTTATTTCTAATCATTTTCGCGGAGACGGGCTTTGTCATCACGCCGTTTCTGCCTGGCGACTCCCTGCTTTTTGTCGTAGGCGCACTGGCGGCTAGAGGGGACTTGAATCTCCTATTGTTATGGGCCTTGCTTTTTATCGCGGCAGTAACCGGCGACGCAGTCAATTACACAATCGGCAGAAAGTTAGCACCCAAGGTATTTAATAAGGAAAAAATACCCTTTCTTAAGCAGGAATATTTGGATCAGACCGCTAAATTTTTCGAGAAATACGGCAAGAAAACAATTATTCTGGCCCGCTTTGTGCCAATCGTTCGCACCTTCGCGCCTTTTTTGGCCGGGGTAGGTCAAATGAAATATCCGGTTTTCTTTTCTTATAACGTCATCGGGGGATTTATCTGGATAACAGCTTGTATCGGGGCGGGATTCTTGTTTGGCAATATCCCCTTTGTCGCGGATAACTTCTCTGTGGTTGTTCTGGCGATCGTTGTCATTTCAATTATTCCCGCTGTCCTTGAACTAATGAAACATAAATCAGCAGGCAAAAAATAATTTTTTAAGATGTTTTAAGTGCGGGACGGCTGTAGATTTTGTAGGGACCTTCATCAGCCCGTAATAAATTGCCATGCCGACCACAATCCCGGTGCAAGCGCCCAGCAATCCGCCCATAACTAATTGATAAACCCTTCCGCCGGTAACAATGGCGCTGTAGGTAAACATGACTATTTCCGCACCTTCGTGCAAGACTGATAAGGCGACCACAAAACCCAAGGCCCATCCACACTCAAGGAGAGCGCTTCGGTAGGCACTTTAAGATCAGCGGGAGTAAACTGATGATCTTTGATGGTTAAGGTATATGTTGTATCCTGGGCAATGTCAATGACCGGTATCCACAGCAACAACCCTAAGATACAATTATCGGCGAACCGCAGCATATCGCTCTTTTTGTTAAGACAAATGCGTTAAAAAACGACTTATTTATGCGCCATTTTATCAAAATACCGCACCGTCAAGATTAAATATTAAGCGGATTTCTTGGCGTTCAAAACAATCAGGAAAGCATCAATGACATCAGGATGGAATTGGGTGCCGCGGTATTTAATTAACTGTTCAATAGCTTCGTCCTGACTCATGGCCTTGCGGTAGGAACGGTTGGAAGTCATCGCATCAAAGCAATCAGCGGCTGTGGCAATGGCGGTCAGCAGGTGAATTTGGTCTGCTTTTAACCCATCGGGGTAACCTTTGCCGTCAAAACGTTCATGGTGATTACGGATAACCGCCAACATCACGGCATCCTGCAAAATAGGTTTTAAGATTTGTTCCCCCAGGATAGGGTGTATCTTGACTGCTTTCCACTCTTCGTCATCCAACGGCTCAGCCTTGAGCAGAACGCTGTCTCTAATGCCCACCTTGCCAATATCATGCAGGAGACAAACCTGATGGAACATGGCGCGGGTTTTGGCATCAACGCCCATTTGCTGGGCAATCTTATCTGCATAATTAGCAACGGATTCCGAATGGCCTAAGGTGTAGTGATCCCGGTATTCCAAAACTTTTACCATAGATTTTACGGTATCTAAAAAATAACCCAATAATTGCTGGTGAGAAGATTTTAGGTTTGACGCCATTTCATTAAATGCTTTTGACAACTGGGCTATTTCATCATCTCCCTTCACGCTCACCTGATAATGCAGGTTGCCCTCACCGACATAGCGCGCGCCGGAAATCAATTTT
>CAZCHB010000099.1:4149-4843 GCA_964498235.1 uncultured Planctomycetales bacterium | reverse complement strand
ACAAAAAGCACAATCAAGGTTTGTGTAATAATCTTGCGCTTTAGTATATCAATATCGCCAGCGTCAATATCAACGCCTAAAACAGCGGCAGGTTTACCAGCGGAATCCCTAATCGGCGCGTATCCTGAAAGGGTTTTGCCCCACTCATCTGCCTCAATTTTTTTATCCGCTGAGGGCTCATTATACCCATTGACCATTTGCCTAAAACGGCCGGCATCATACGCCTCACCAGGCAAAGACGCCGGTTTATACTGCCCGCGCTCATCTTCATCCGCAACAAAACGCCAAATGTTTCCCGCATCTGTCTTCCTTAAAATATAAATTGCTTTAATGCGGCCATTAGCGACTTTTATCTTTTTAAGGTAATCTTTTATAAACGCGTACGCAGGGCTATTAACCCCTTCAGCAGACAAAGGAATCTGCAAAATCTGTTCGGCACTAAGATTGACTGCGGCAACACGAGCAAGATTTTTTAAATCCAGGCGCACATCCTCAAACTGGGTCTTAAAAATCAATTGATACATCATAAATCCGCCCAACAAGGCCACCGTCAACATAGAGAAGACAATGGCGGCAGTGACGCGGGTACCGAACTGTTGGAAATATTTTATTTTCATTTCAAAATACTATTAAAAAATTCCTTCATGGCATCCCAAGACCTGGCATCAGCATCCGCATTATACAAGGCCCCTGG
>CAZCHB010000099.1:0-4139 GCA_964498235.1 uncultured Planctomycetales bacterium | reverse complement strand
TTGTTTGAATTAGTAAAACCATGCACCGCCCCGGAATATTTAATCAATTGATATTCAGCACGATGATCTTTCATTTCTTTCTCAAAGGCGTCAACTTCAACAGGCGGGACAAATGGATCATCAGCCCCATGCAGGGCCAATACCTTCGCCTTAATCGAACCATCTGCAATATTGCCTTTATTTAAACCGCCGTGAAAACTAACCACTCCTTTAACATCAGCACCGGATCGCGCTAATTCTAAGACCGTTGTTCCTCCAAAACAATATCCAATCGCCGCTAATTTTGAATTATCTGTAAGCGGTTCATTTTTAAGCTCTTCTAATCCCGCTAAAACACGCTGGCGCAAGAGCCCTCTGTCGGCTTTATATTTGCCCGCTTCTTCTCCTGCCGCCGCCGGCGTCGAAGGGCGAATGCCTTTACCATAAATATCCGCGGCAAAAGCCACATACCCTAACGCCGCTAATTGATCAGCGCGGGATTTAGCGTAATCATTAAGCCCCATCCATTCATGTACGACTAGAACGCCGGGCCGCTTACCAGCTGAGGCATCATCATAAACCAGATATCCTTCCAACACCGCACCCTCTTGAGCGTACTCAACAGTCTTTTTTACTAATTCTGCGTGAGCATTTGCTGAGACAAAACATAAAACAACCCATAAAAAAATCTTTTTCATCTTAAACTCCTCATGTTTTTGTTGTAAGAAGATTATATTATCTTAAAACAAAAACCCTTGCAATTGCTTTAATTACAAGGGTTTCTTATAAAAATTTAAAGTTGATATCAATCTTTTATAACGACATACGCGCCAAAAATTAGCATCATCAACATAAACAGACATATGGCCCCCAGCACAAGGGTCATGGTGACTATCCCAAAACTAAAATTCACATTCTTGCCAAACACCTGGCTTGTCTTGCCAATTGTTTGCTTATACCTGCTGACCTCGCTGTCGAAATCTACAACAGCTGACATTTGCCTTAATGAGGTTTGTTTTTTGATAGTCGCAGTATTGATGCAATCGGAAGTGCCAGCGAAGAATAAAACGATAAAAAAAACGGCTTTAATAACCTGCTGATATATAATGGGCATGTTAAGAACTCCCTTTAGCACTATTAAAAACCTGATCCTACTAGCTAAAGCTTAACATGTAAGGAAGGGGTATTGCCAATTTATTTCTTACCACATGTTCTTTTTAATCCACTCATCTAGGCGCTGAATGCGATGCTCAGGATGAATATCTTTGACAACATTCGTAATATTTTCTTTATCTTTTTTCATGCCGATGAACGAACCCTTAACAGTCGATTTTATGGTTTCACACCCGCTCAAGACACAGGCCGCGCTTAAAATTACCGCCGTTATAAGAAATTTATTCATCTTGTTCTCACTTAAAATGTGCATCTAAGGCGATCTATTGTCCGCTTTTTGCCTAAAACAACCATTGTCTCAAACAAGCCTGGCCCCACAGCTTTGCCTGTTAATGCAACTCTCATTGGATGAACCAAAGCGCCCGTTTCAAAGCCTCCGCTAGCTGCAGCGGCCTTAAACGCTTCTTCCGTTGACTTCACATTAAATTCGCTTAAATGCTCCATCGCATCGGCAATCACGCCAAAGGCCTTTGACGCATCTTTAGTTAAGTGCTCTTGCTTTGCCGTTTCATCATATGTTACGTCTGGTTGAAAAATAAAATTGCTCCAATCTAAAATATCCGTCAAGGTGTTCATCCGGCCCTTAAATAAGTGTACTATGCTTTCTAATTCTTTACCAACCAAGGCCTCAGCCCCAAACTTTTCTATAATAAACGGCTTTACTAGTTCCGCTAAATTAGCCGTGTCCATTTCCCGGATGTATTGGCTGTTGAGCCATTTCAATTTATCCATGGAAAATGCGGCGCCGGCTTTGTTTATCTTTTTAATGGAGAAATTTTTAACTGCGGAATCTAACAAAACTTTTTCCTGGTTGTTTCCCGGTGACCAGCCTAAAAGCATCAAATAATTAACCACGGCTTGCGGCAAAAACCCTTGCCTGCGGTAATCCGTCACGGCAACAGCACCGGCCCGCTTCGATAGACGTGCGCGCTCATCATCTAAAATTAACGGTAAGTGCGCGAATTTAGGCGGCTTAAAACCAAGCGCTTCATAAATAATAATTTGTTTCGGCGTATTTGAAATATGGTCTTCCCCGCGGATAACACAGGAAATCTCCATGAGCGCGTCGTCAACAACGCAGGCAAAGCTATATGCCGGCGATCCGTCGCTTTTCATCAGCACCTGATCTTTGAGTTCTTTGGTATCAATGACAATTTCGTCACGGATCAAATCATAAATCTTGATAATTTTCTCCGGCATCTTTAAAAGGACCGCCTCGCCGCCGCCCTCAGCCTCAGGCCTTGTTTCCCGATAAGCCTTGCCTTCATTAACTAATTTTTCCGCGTACTGGCGATATAAATCAAAACGGTCGCTTTGTTTATAGTATTCATCCCACGAAAGGCCCAACCACTTCATGCTGTCTAGGATTTCATCTAAATATTCATCCTTGGAACGGACCTTGTCGGTGTCTTCAATGCGAAGGATAAACTTACCGCCTTGCGCCTTGGCGTACATCCAATTAAATAGCGCTGTACGGGCGCCGCCGATATGTAAGAATCCCGTTGGTGACGGGGCAAAACGAACGCGAACCATATTTAATTAACCGGCTTTAGGATTTTATACCCCTTATCAATCAGCTGATTGACGGCCGCCTCTAATTTACTTTTATTCTTTCCGCTTAGATTTTCAAATTCAACACCGATATCATAAAACATCGGCTTATGCGTTTCTGTATCTTTGCGTTTAACCACCCATGCCACGTGCCCATGCACCGTGACATGCTCCATGTCATCAATCAAATCAATCTCAATGTCGATGGGCGTAAAAAGCTTCATTTCTTTTTTGACTATAATACAAATGCCGCCTGCGCTGAGATTCTCTGTATGCGTCAAAAACATTTCCTGCGCTGAACCTTTGGCGGATATTTTGACTAAACACGGATAAGCAATGCGGACAAACTTACGGCGGTTGGCCCCGTCCCAGGTCATGGCATTTCCTCCATTTTATCACCTGCCCTTATGAAGGCAGGCGCTGTTGAATGCGGGTAATTGCGCTTGCTCTTCCTGTTTCTTTATCGACGCCGATAAGCACTCCATGCAGTGTCGCGTCCTTATCCGCGACTTCAAACTTAACCGGCATGCTGGTCAAAAAACGCTGAATAATTTTTTCTTTATTCTGCCCAATTACCGAATCATACGGGCCGCTCATGCCTAAATCCGTAATATACGCCGTTTGTTTGGGTAAAATTTTTTCATCCGCCGTCTGAATATGCGTATGCGTTCCGAAAACCAGGGACGCGCGCCCGTCACAATAATGCCCTATGGCCACCTTTTCACTAGTGGTTTCAGCGTGCATGTCTAAAATGACGATCTGCGCCTGACCTTTAATTTCTTCAAAGGCCTGATCAAACACTTTAAACGGACAACTGACATTATACCTCATAAAGGTTCGGCCTAATAAATTTATTACGCCAATCTTAATGCCATTTACGCTTTTAACCACTGTCCAACCGCGGCCGGGTGCTCCATCAGGAAAATTTCCCGGCCGAATAATACGGGGGTCCTCATTTAAAAAAACGTGAATATCGGGCTTGTCCCAAACATGGTCGCCTAAGGTAATCACATCAACGCCCGCGGCGAATATTTCATTAGCCTGCTTTGGCAAAATACCGCTGCCGCCGGCGGAATTCTCGCCGTTGGCGATGACAAATTCAACTCCGTGCGTTTTTTTTAAATCGCCTAATGTTTTATTTAAGACTTCGCGGCCAGGACGGCCGACGATATCACCAATGCATAAAATGTTAATATTATTTGGCATACTCAACCGCACGCGTCTCCCGCACCACCATGACCTTGATATGCCCGGGATATTCCATTTCTTCCTCAATCTTTTTGCGGATATCACGCGCCATGATCACAGTTTCATCGTCAGTAACCTTATCCGGCATAACCACTATGCGTATTTCTCGGCCAGCCTGCAGGGCATAAGACTTTTCAACGCCCTTAAATGAATTAGAAATCTTTTCTAAGTTTTCTAAACGCTTCACA
>CAZCHB010000098.1:0-7486 GCA_964498235.1 uncultured Planctomycetales bacterium | reverse complement strand
GGTGTTAATCCGCCGACAACCTTTGGTATTAAATTAACCTTAAACTGCTTGTTACCCGGATCAATACGTTCGGGAGAAAAGGCTACATAAAAATCACGGCCAGCCTTCATCCCCTTCTTTTCTAACGCCGGCTTGATTAATTCTTCCGTTGTCCCCGGATAAGTGGTGCTTTCCAAAATTACTAACGCATCCCTCTTTAAATGCATTGATACTGTCTTGATTGCGCTAAGGATATAGGAAACATCCGGGGTGTACTTACGCTTTAGCGGCGTTGGCACACAAATAATAATAACATCTGCCTGCGCTAACAACGTAAAATCAGTCGATACGTCAAAACAACCTTTTCGGATAACATCATTAATTTCTTTATTACTGACATCAGCGATATAACTTTTTAAATCTTTAATCCGCTGTACACGTTCAATGTTTGTGTCAATGCCAAGGACTTTAAACCCCCGTTGGGCGAAACTTACGGCTAATGGCAGTCCCACATAACCCAAACCAATAAGGGCAATGCGCGCTTGTCTGCTATGAATCTTATCTTTTAATCTTGTCGGCATAAAACATGGCTCCATTCATTAATGAATATCAATAACCCTTAAAATATAACAAACATTATGGCATTAAACAAACTTTTTCAATGAAAGAAATTAGAGCTTGTTCAAAGGCCCTGAAATCATGGAACGTATCCGTCCGCTTAAGAAATCAATGAGCATAACAACAACCAATGTTATCAAAAATGTCGTCAGCAAATGCCTGTATTGAAGCATTTGGATATAACCTAACATGTAATAGCCGACACCTCCCGCGCCAACAAAACCCATAATAGTAGAAGCCCGAATATTATACTCAAACATAAAAAGAAGCTGGCTGATAATCATATTGGCAGACTCCGGCAATATGACAAACCTGAAAAGCTGAAGACGGCTGCAGCCCGTACTCCTGACAGCTTCAATCACATCCTGATCAACGGCTTCAAATGCCTCATAGAGCAGTTTTGCCAAATATCCCGCCGTGTAAAATGCGACTGCCAGCGCCCCCGTTGCTTTACCCAAACCAAAGGCTATGACAAAAATTACTCCAAACAAGATTGAAGGAACAGTCCTGATCATACCTATGATTAACCGTGCCGTATAGGTTATCCTTCTGCCGAATAAAACCCTGTTTCCTAAAAATGCCAACGGAAGAGAAAGAATAAACCCAAGGATCGTCCCTACAAAAGCAATCTCAACAGTTTCAAGAATGGCCGATACAATTGACGGCCAAATCTCCCACTTAGGCGGAAATAATTCACCAAAAAATTGCGCTAAACGACGGCCTGCCGCAGACAGGCGGTTAAGATCCAGCAAACCCATCGACGATAATGACCAAAAGAATGCCATTACTACGGCAATTAATATAAGATATGAAAAATTTATTTTTTTCATTGGAAGTACTGTACCATTTCTTGAGGCGTCAAACAATGCGCCGGAGAATCAAAAATCATTCTCCCATGCCCCATGATTATAACGCGGTCTGCGTACTGTTTGACTAAATCAACATCATGAGTGGTAATCAGGAAACTAATCCCTTTGTTAGTCAATTCCTTGGTCATCCCAAGGATCTCGTGCGTTGTTAATGCATCAAGATGAGACACAAATTCATCTGCCAAGATAACCTGGGGATTTTGCATTAATGCTCTGGCAATAGCCACCCGCTGACGCTGGCCTCCGCTTAATTGGCAGACTTTCTGGGCAATCTTATCCTCTAAGCCTAATTGGGTCAGGATTGCCTTAGCCTGAGCTACAATCTCGGCAGGGAAAACATTGACTAAAGATGCTAAATGCGGGACATCTTTTAATGTTCCCATCAAGGCATTTTCAAGAGAAGTCATGTTTCGGACAAGCCCTAAGCTTTGCGGAATATATGCAATATGCGCTGGCTCTATTGATGGATCAAGGGGGCTTTTCTGAATGACACCCTGCCGCGGCTTGATAATTCCAGCGAGGGCTTTCAATAAAGTCGTCTTACCGCTGCCGCTTCGCCCAAGGATCATCGTGACAACACCTGGAAAAATCTGAATGCTCACGCCTTGTAAAATGTCCTGCCCTTGACCATAGGCGGCCCAAATATCCTTAGCTTCCAATATCGGCGAATGTTTTGTCTTATCCATACAGGCTATTATTTCTTCTCAGAAAATTCAATATGGCTTAATTTTAGCATGCGTTCCAATGAAGAAAGATGTTCCAAACCTGCTGGTTCAAACCGGACAAAAATCCCGGAAATAAATTTTCTCATTAAAGGCCGGTATTCAGGGGTGTTAAATTCCAAGAAAGCCTCCTTAATGCGCTGTGCTAATTGCTCATCAACATCTTTAGAAACCACTACCGCATGTGCGGGAATCGGCCCTTGCTTTTCAATGATATTTGTATTAGCCAAAACTTCCGTGTATAAACTTTCAGCCACATCACCCGCAATCACCGTAACGTCAACCTGACCAGCTTTTAGCGCTTCCCATCCTTGAGCGTACCCTCCAGAATAGTACGCTTCACCAAAGTATTCTTTAGGATCTGCCGGCTTATTTTCAGCAGCAGTGAGTAAATCAAGTTCTACCAATCGAGAAACCGGAGCAATATAACCTGAACTGGATAATTGACTTGGAAAAGCAGCTTTTAACCCTTTCAACTGCGATAAGGATTTTATCGGGCTGTTTTTAGCAACAACCCAATAAGAATAATAGTATGGCGCTTCCGTCTTTTGACCATCAATCATCACTTCCCTTATTTCTGATAGTAATACCTTGGCTCCGGCTTTTTCATAGGCTAACAACGCGGGCCATGAGCCCATGAACGCAACTTGGGCATGCCCGTAATGTAAAGCTTCAATCACACCCGCGTAATTAGTTGGAAACAATAACTCAACGTCCATCCCCAGGCGCTTCTTCAATACTGATTTAATTTCTGTTGACTGGCTTGCTAGCTGTTCAGGTGTTGCGGTCGGTTGAACCGCAATAACCAATTTATCAGCGGCAAAAGCACACGGCATTAAAACAACTAATGCGGCTATCACTGCCATCAATCTTAATTGAAATCTCATAAGCCTCCTTAAAATTGAATTGATATACGTTGAAAAATAACTTATTTAATATACAGTCAAACTATTATCTTGTCGAATGAATTTTTAAGACAGAAGAGTCTTCATGGACGCAAGAACACGATCAACTCTGATGCCCGACATGCAATTGTGGAGATGTTTTGATTTTGGAGCAAGACATCTTGGACACTCTGAATTATCCTGAACAAAGGCGGCGCGTGAAGACCATGGGCCGGATACGACTGCATCCGTTGGACCAAATAAGGCCAACACCGGAACATTAGCATAACTGGCCAAATGCATGGTACCGCTATCATGAGCAATGACAGCGCGGCTGTTTTTTATAACATAAAATAATTCTCTCAAATTAGTCTGACCCGCAATAGAGATGGATTCATTTTTCATCTGACGTTGAATTGCCTCTATATAATTAATATCAGCCTTGTCTCCGCTAAAAACAATAGGATAACCCAGCATAGCCAAGGCATCTGCCGTTTTAGCAAAACTCTCACCACTCCAACGTTTAGCTGAATCAGCAGTTGTAGGCGCCAATAATATATATCCTTTCACATCCTTCAATAGATCAACGGGAGATGGAATAATAGCAAGATTCATCCCCGCCCGTTCTGCTTTATAAATCAATGCCAAACGGTTTAGGTGTTTTTCTAGATTATGCCCCTTAAATGCTGGTACAAATAAAGGCAACCGCCAACGGCATGGCAAAAGAAACCCTAAAGCTGTCCGGCGAAGATCAACAATCACATCAAAATTTTGATGCCATAACTGCACGTACAATTTAAGCTTCTCACGCCAGTTGGATGCTTTATTAAAAAGAACAATCTCTAAATGGGGATGGCCGTCAAATAAGGATTTACCTTTAGGACTCACAATGACCGTAAATTTAACTGTCGGAAAATCCCTCAGTAGAATATCAATGACTGGTGCGGTGAGCACCACGTCTCCGACATTTGATAAGGTCATCACTAATATGCTTTTAACTTGAGATTCTTTAGTAAACTCTTGAAGCATGTGGTCGTTAGCTCTTTAATTCCACAATAATCTCAACCATATCCCCAATGGATTTCTTTTTTTTCGTCAAGGGCTTGTTATATGTCATCCCATAATCATTACGGTTAAACGATCCCTTTAAGATAATCTTGCCGCTTGCGGTATCTTTCTCCAGCTTAAAAACAAATGGCTTGGAAATCCCTTTAATTGTTAATGCCCCATTCTCATAGATTGCCTGAGGAAACTTTACCGCATCGAGAAATAATGCTGATTTAAGACCTTCATCCCTTGGCAGATTATGCGTGCTGATGCTAGCTGTTTGCACCACGGCTTTTGCTGATACCAATTGTGTCTTTTCATCATTTAGTTCAATTGTGCCTGAGAAATCCTTGAAATACCCTATCGTGTATCCTAGATCATGCGTGGCATTAAAAAACACACCCGCATTCGCCGGTGTTATATTAACAGGCTCCGCAAAAACATGACCGGATAAAAATGATAAAACTAAAAATAAAAAAACACTTCTAATTTTCATGGCTGACCTCATTTTATATTAAACGGAATAATCGCCTTATATTCTTTACCTGATTGATCACTGGCCCTAAGTAATATCTGCCATTCATTACTCCCGCGCAATTGCTGCTCGGTAATCCGCGCAACCAAATCATCCGAAGCTTCCTGAGCCGCAATGCCTATGACGGGCTTAAAATTCCGCGCATTTTTTCCCTTACCAAGTTCCACCGTAAAGTGCGCTGGATCTCCGCGCACCGTGGCATAAACTTCCACCGCCTGCAATTTCTTCTTTTTAGAATCAGCAATTTTTTTAAGGCCCGTTATCTTGATATTAAAATGCTTCTCATCAATTGAGGCCAGCGCCATTGATGCATCAAGAAAACCCGCGCCTGTTTTCGCATTCCAACGCTCTTCGCTCGTCCTTTTAGCGCTTGATTCAAGTATATCTTCAAGATCAAAAGGAGATAACTTAGGCTTCTTAACCAGAAGTAACGATGCCGTAGCCGCCGCCATTGGCGCTGAAAAAGACGTTCCGGAAACCTTGGTATATAAACGATCCTTACTTCCTGAGGGCCCTTCCCATGGCGCGTCCTTTGACTGCAGGGAATAAATTTCTTCGCCCGGCGCCATTAGCCCGTTATTCCCTCCCCAGTTTGAAACAGTACTACGGCTGCCGTTATAATTCATCGCTCCAACGGCTAACGCACTCCCGATGGATGATGGCCCAAAAATATTCATATCATCGCCGTCGTTACCGCTAGCTAAAACCACAAAAACGCCGCGGCTCCTTGCAAAATTAAGCGCAAGCCTCTCTAGCTCAGAAACACCTTTTGCCCCTAAGCTAATATTAATAACCCGAGCGCCATGCAAAACAGCATACTTAACTGCCCTAAAAATATTGAGACTATTAGTATTACCGAACTTATCCGCCGCCTTTAGCGGCATGATCACCGCGCCGGAATTGATGCCCGCGATACCTTTGCCATTATTAGTTTTAGCCGCAATAATACCAGCCACTATCGTGCCATGCCCGCGCAAATCTTTAAGATCATTATTTTCATTCAAAAAGTTCCAGCCGTTTACATCATCAACATAGCCGTTTTTATCATCATCGATATTATTACCGGGAATCTCTTTTTCATTGACCCAAATATGCTCAGGCCCGTCGGGATGAGTCAAATCAAGACCGGAATCTATGACAGCCACGACGACATTCTTTGTCTGCGCATCAACTAAATTCCAGGCGGATTTAGGATCCGTTTTAGGCAGAAAACCGATTTGCGGCAGACTGTATTGGTCGTAAACTTCCGGACCTTTTTTATCATCTGAGGTGCCGGCGCTTGCCCCTAAAATTCCACTGCCAACATTCATGACCCCGCCAAGCAAACCAGATACAAGCGGAATGCCGCCTTTCTTCTTTGAAGCTGGTTTCTGGTAAAGCGGATCATTTGGGACTATGTTTAAAACATTGCGCGCAAAGATTGGCTCACTCACATATGGGGGGACACACCCATCTTCCATGTCATCAAAATAATCATCATAACCGGAGAAATTAGTCAATTGATAGCTTAACTCATCCCCCGTACGGAACAAGTCACCCATGCTTCGCCGCTGAGGCAGAACCACCAAGCTGTAAAAGTTATAACTATCCCTGTTAAATATCCGACTATGAGGATTGTACCCGTCATACAAACTGGGATATGAAGCTTGCAATAAATACTTCGCCGTGATTGCCGGATCATAGGCAATGCCCGCCTTATTGACATCGCCTATTAAAGCACCGCTTGGACTGTATATAGAAATGCCCGGCCCCTGAGGCGTTTTACCTAAGGCAACAATCGGGCCGCTTAAGCCATAGGTCTCGCCAAGTTTCATACTGGACGCCCACGACCACTCGTTCTTACTAAAGGTGGACAAACCATAACTATATTGGCCCTGGCTGTAGTTTAACCCTAGTCTCCCGATTGGCACATTATCCGCCTGCCATTGTAATTCAATCGGTTTAAAGGCCGCGGTTTGAGGCAGTTCCTGCGGGTGCAATTCAAAAGTTTTCTTGGTAATGATATTGACTACGCCTCCGACAGCATCAGAACCATAAATCGCTGAAGCACCATTCTTAAGCACTTCAATCTTATCAATCATATCCGTTGGAATATCATTAACATCCTGCTGTGTCCTGCGGCCGTTTAATAAAACAAGATTACGTTGAAGATTTATTCCTGCTAAATGAACATCCTGTTGATGATAAGTAATATCCTGCTGGGTCGGAAGCGCGTTAATAATATCTGAAACAGTCCGCTGTGAGATTGGCACTTTCTGAAAATCGTCACCTGAGATTACATGGACTGGAGAAACGCTATCGGAAAGACCTTCGCCTACTTTAGCGTGAACTATGAAAGGGAATAACAACAAATAAAACAGTGCAGAAATAAGCACACCCATCGCAGCACCTCCTATTGTTTAGACGCATGTGTAAATTCTACACCTTTTAGGCTAAGGTTCAAGCTTATCTATAATAAAGGTAAGGCCTGCTAATACTAAGTTATTGAATAATTAATTCTTCTATAACTGGTGATTTACTGGCAGGTGTTATCGATAAAATCACTGCATCTAGACCATCTATGTTACTCAGCGCTAGATCGGATTGGCTTGAGATTGAGTCTGAACGCTAAAGGTAAGTACAACCCTTTGGCAAGCTCCTCATCCCTTTGTTTCATCTTTTGAATGTATTGCCCGGGATTGCAGGAATCTGTCAAAGCTAATACAACATCCTTAACAACAAAAAACCATTTATTGCTAGGAATGGTTTTGGGGATTTCTTGTGAGCGTCAACAATGGCGGGTAGTCGTTGACGATAGGCGAACCCTACAACCCCTTGAAATACCGCTACTTA
>CAZCHB010000097.1:0-7513 GCA_964498235.1 uncultured Planctomycetales bacterium | reverse complement strand
TGTTTTCGCACCCAACGTAAATTTGCAGCTTTAATGTTTAAAAATTCGCCTAACTCAGGAGACGCCTCAACAAAGGTTTTTGGCCCACCGAAACGCGTCGCTTCCCCACCCGCCATAACAATTTCACCAATCTTGTTATTACCATAAAGTTTTCTCTCGTTAGTCTTCAATCGTTCTCTTTCTCTATCTGAAATCTTTGATATGTCTTCAACCGCATTTTCAGACGCAGGAATGACGCGCGTTTCATTTACATTCAAATGAAAACCTGCTTCTCCCTTTCCTCTCAACGCCACTAATTCTTGGAAATCCTCTGGCAAAACAGTTGCAGCTGTCGCCTCACCTGGATTGGTCATCGCCGCATCAGCCTCAGCTAACCACAAATAAGTTACCCGCGCCAAAAATGTTGTATAGGGCAATCCTCCCAATTGATAAGATCCCTTGATATTCTCCAGTTTATTTCGCGCCTGTGCAACCCTACTTCGAAAATCAGCAGATCTCATATACTCTTCTAATACGCTTGTCCATATCTTCCGTAACTTTCGCACTGTTGCTAAATTTTTTTCTTCAAATCTTGAATTAACTCTAAGTGCCCCATCCATGATAAATTGTTGTTCATCTTGCTCTAAAACATTTCCATCCTCTCTCACTCTATTTGCATCAATAAAAACCGCAGGAATTTTATTTCCAATATCACCCTTTAAACCTTCTATGTGTGTTTTTAATTCTGCAATGATATTTTTTTTACTAACAACCCCATTATTCGACGTGGCATCAGCCTGTTGCGCAATCATAACTATCTTATCATCTAATAATCTAATTAATCTCTTATACGCTTCGCCTTGAGTAGGGTCGCTCTCATTTAACATAATATAGGGGTTTTCACTTTCCTTCTCTTCTAGACGTCTAACGGTTTGGTCAAGTTTTCCCAAATAAGGATTTACTGCCATTTCCTTAACATTTAATTTTATTCTTTCTAAACCTTCTTTAGTTAATCCTGCTTGTACTGTCAATATATCTAAAAACTGATTAATTCTTTTTGAGAACCAAGCTTCCCTTTTTTCAGTGGCAGAATCCCATGGAATAAAAACAATTTTCTTGCTATCTTCTTTACTTAATAGACCATAAGCTACTAATCTGCTAAGAAGATACCTGTCGCTATTCTCACCTAATAAAGAAAGCGTTAGTGTTCCAGATGACAAATCCCATAGACTATTTGCTAACCCGAGTAAATTCCCAGACACATCTCTAAACATTATTTCATAATCATTTTCCCTAGTCATCGCCGCATCAGCAAGCGCGGAGATCTTGTCACTAACTACAGCCGCAACAACGGCAAAGTCCCCTGCAGGAGCTAATTGTGCGGGGTTGGCTGAAGTTACAATAGCTGGATTAACTGCCACGGTTTGCGCCAAATCAAGACCGCCGGAAAAATACTTCCTAGGTTGATTAGATTTGTCATTAGCATTGCCTGCGTCCTTAATATAATTAAAGACGCCTTTTTTATACGCTGTTAAATATTGAGCGTATATCTTCTCGGCAATAGCCTTATCATCGGTATTAACACCGTCGATCTTGGCCTTATTGGAATAGACTTGATTAAGCAGGGCTTCTTTAAGGTTCTTCTTGTACCATGAAGCCAAAATAAGAGAATTGAAGACCTGACGCAATGAAGCAAAATTTTTGCCTTGATTAATTTCACGTTCGAGTTCAGGGAGGATAATATCTCTAACGATCTGTGACGTGCGTGCGGGTGACGCGAAGGCGGAGCTCTTGTCTGCCCGCAGTCCCGACGTTTTTTGTCGGGACGAGGACGGACGAGGTGCCGCAGCGGCAGGACCCGCTTCATGCATTTTAGTTGCTAAGTAATCTTCTTCTAACATTACTTTCAAATGTGCTTTAACAACATATGCCGTGTTGTTTCGAACAAAGACGCTAGCTTCATCAGGTAAAATCCAAACCTTATTAAATGTCCCGACATTTACTGGAATATTCTTAAGGAAGTCGGGATGCTGGCTATCGCCGCCATATCGATTGTAGATCTCTTTATAAATCGTATCCCAAAATTTGCGTCCGATTTCCTTTTCTGGATAAACCAAGGACGCGGTGATTTGTTTCAAGATATAATCTTGAGCTAACATTTCACGGCCAAGTTCAGTTTGGCCTAACTCGTTTGGAATAATACGGTTTTTTTCGTAAGGCGAGAGGTTAACCCACAAATCTTTCTCTGGAATTGCCAAGGTGGCTAAAAAATATTTGATTAATTTCTGTGATTCCTCACGTAAGGCAGGACTATCACTATTGATGCTGGAATTTCCCGTATCAACAATAAAATCAAACAATAACGGATTATCCGGGTGGACACGCACTCCCTTCATCAGCATTGGCACATAGGCTGGACTTAAATTAACCATGACGCCAGGCAATGGAAGACCTAAATTTGAATTACCCGCGGCGTAAGTTTTATTTGGAATAATGAGACTGGTGGAAAAAAAGGCAACGATTAAAAAAACAGAAAATAAACGGGTGGCTAGTGTCATTATTTAAACCCTTATGTTTAAAAAAACGGTTCATTCGATGGATTTTAGAAATATAGCATATAATTTGAGAAAATCAAGGCAAGGAAGGCAAGTTTTTTGCTTTAAATGTAAGTTATTGATAATAAATGGTTTATAAAATTTTCTATTATAAATTCTCTAGAATCATCCCTACATCAACATAATTCTTGACCAAACGGTGGGCTTCGCGGATTTTGTCTCGGTCGGTTTTTTGAATTTTAGGCGTCATGTTTTCAATTGCGGCGGCAATGGTATAGGTATCACTCTCGGAATACAACACAGGAATGCGGCTGTCTTTAAGCAGGCCGGCAATCTTGGAATCAGGTGTCAGTCCTCCGGTTAAAATAAGACCCGCCACCTTAACGGAACGGCCCTGTTGTAACAAATACGAAGAAACCGCCACCATGATATTATCAACGCGATCACCGGAGGTGATGACAAGCGCCCCGTCGCGCAGGTGGCCTATCATGTTATAGGGTTCCATGGCCGCGACAATGGCATCATGGACACGGGCATGGATATTTTCTTCACCGGAAAAAACTTTCAAATCCAGCCGCTCCTTAATTTGGGCGACGGTAGGGGCGCTTAACATCTCCAGCTCTGGAATGACTCCAAGTAAACGAAGGCCTTTGCGCTCCAAACCTTTACCAACGATGGAACGGATCTTCTCAATCCGGTCAGGCAATACCTTATTGATAATGACGCCTAAAACTTCAACATTGCGCAAATCAAAAAGTGCTTTATTAAGCATGATTTCATCAATAGCGCGGCCAATCCCGCCTTGGGAAATAATAATAACCTTGGAACCAAGCAGGGAAGCCACGTCCGCGTTGGAGCAGTCAATAACCGACCCAACCCCCGCGTGCCCCGTCCCCTCGACAATGATAGCATTCTTACCCTTAATCAAGGTTTGAAAAGATTTCTTAATGCGCGCCTGCAGTTCATCCTTTTGCGGATTGAGTATATATTTCTCCGTATACCCCCGCCCGACAGTGACTGGACTCATATCCTTGATATGTTTCTTGCAATGATAAACCTCACCTATTAAATAGGTGTCTTTATCAATTGACTTTTCTTCATAGGTCACCGTCTCCTGCCCAACGGGCTTCATGAAGGCAGTTTTAATTTTACGTTCTTGAAAATTCTTAAATAATCCTAAAGAAATGGTCGTCTTGCCGGCGTTTTGATGAATCGCGGAAATAAAAATGTTTTTGATAGGCTTTTTTTGTTGTCTCATGAAAGCTAGTATAACAC
Organism: uncultured Planctomycetales bacterium; assembly: GCA_964498235.1. Lineage (GTDB taxonomy): Bacteria > Omnitrophota > Gorgyraeia > Zapsychrales > Fredricksoniimonadaceae > JACQQW01. The sequence goes on along the minus strand of CAZCHB010000097.1, from coordinate 3,704 downwards.
AAAAATTAGAGCCGTTTAGCTAAGGCTTGGGGAATTTCGTCGGGAAAGTCAATGACCGTGACACCTGCGTCGCGCAGCATCTGCATCTTTGCTTCCGCGGTTGAATCACCTGAAGAGATAATGGCCCCTGCATGGCCCATACGTTTGCCGGCGGGCGCGGTGCGTCCGGCAATAAAGGAAATAACAGGTTTTTTCACATATGATTTAATAAATTCCGCGGCTGCCTGCTCGTCGCCACCGCCAATTTCACCCACCATGACAATCCCCTTGGTATCAGGATCATCTTGAAACATTTTAAGCACGTCAATGAAGCGTGTCCCGATAATGGGATCGCCGCCAAGACCCACGCACGAGGATTGCCCCATGCCGCTGGCGGTTAAATTAAAAACAACTTCATAGGTCAAAGTGCCGGAACGGGAGACAACACCAATATTGCCAGCTTTATGAATGTGGCCTGGCATAATCCCGATCTTACATTTCCCTGGTGAAATAAGGCCGGGGCAATTGGGCCCAATCAGACGGGAATGACTTTTATTCAACGCTTTTTTAACTTCAACCATATCAATAACAGGAACGCCCTCGGTGATACAAATAATTAAATCAATGCCATTAGCTATATCTTCAAGCATGGCATCTTTAGCAAATTTTGCCGGCACATAAATAACCGCGGCATTCGCCCCTGTGACCTGCTTGGCTTCTTTAACAGAATTAAAAACAGGTATCCCGCCAACATCTTGGCCGCCTTTACCGGGAGTAACCCCGCCAACAACCTTGGTGCCATACTCTAACATTTGCTTGGCGTGAAAAGAACCGTCACGACCGGTAATACCTTGAACAATAACCTTCGTGTGTTGATCAATTAGAATAGACATATATTTTATCTTTCATGTCCTGCCCAAGAGCTTTTGTCGAACATCTAGCTCATGCGCTAGATCCCCAACAGAAACATTCGGGGATGACAATTATTTATTAGCTAACCGAACCGCCTCTGTGACGGCTTCCCTCATTGACGTAAAGGTTGTCATTTTCGCGGCTGTTAACATTGCTTTAGCTTCTTTTTCATTGGTTCCCGTCAAACGGATAACCAACGGCACAGGAATGCTGATTTGTTTAACCGCAGTTAAAATTCCAGCGGCGATATCATCGCAACGGGTAATCCCGCCGAAAATATTGATTAAAATAACCTTGATATCTTTGTTGCGTAAAATGATTTTAATCGCGTTAAGCACTTTTTCCGGATTGGAACTGCCGCCGACATCGAGGAAATTGGCCGGCTTGCCACCCAAAAGATTTACCGCGTCCATCGTGCCCATGGCCAAACCCGCCCCATTAACAATACAGCCCACATTACCTTCAAGCTTAACAAAACTTAAACCTTTTTCCTTAGCTTCTAATTCATCAGCATCTTCATATTTCATGTCACGTAAATTCGCCACAGCTTCCTGGCGATAGAGCGCATTATCATCAATGATAACCTTAGCATCCGCGGCGATCAAATTACCTTCACCATTGATCACAAAAGGATTGATTTCAGCCAGGGAACAATCTTTTTCAAAAAACAATTTAATCAACTTTTCAATAATGGACGTGGCGCTTTTTTGTAAGCGCACATCTGTAAATAGTTGAGCCGCAACAGGCGCCCACCTAGCTTCATTTAATTGACGCTCGCCCTGCATATAAAACTTAATGATCTTCTCAGGATTAGTCTTTGCTGTTTCTTCAATGTCAACGCCACCGTCGGCAGAGGCGATAATAACAACATCACCCTTAACATTATCAATAGTCACCGCGACATAATATTCTTTTTTAATATCAATCGCACGGGCAACTAATAGCTTTTCGACCGTATAACCTTTAATATTCAGATTTTTTATGCGGATAAATTCAGTGGATAAATCAGCTTCATTGGAAACGACCTTGACCCCGCCAGCCTTGCCGCGGCCGCCCACTAAAACTTGGGCCTTGATAACAACAGGGTATCCGGTCTTTACCGCGATGGCCTTTGCCCCTTCAACCGTATCGGCAACATCACCGGTGGCTGTTGGAATGCCATATTCAACAAATAAGTTCCTGCCTTGATATTCGTGTACTTTCATAAGTAAGCGCCCAACTTTGCTGTATCGCAGACAAACGTCATGTTAGCCTGCGCGGATTTTTAAATAAATGCGTACGACCTAGTAGACATTTATTTCCATGTCCTTATACAGTAGCATAAAATATGAGTTTACAATATAAAAAACAGATTTTTCAGTTAAGATTATTTGTGATGAATGTAAAAAATCTCCAATCTTCTCTACCCTCGTGGTTTGCCGTCCTTGCCATAATTATTTTGACGCTAACCGCCTACCATAACTGCTTTCACAATGAAATGTTTTGGGATGATGATGACTTTATTTTAAAAAACCGTTACATTAAAGATTGGAGATTTTTTCCCCAATTCTTTAGCGAGAACCTTGTTGCCGGCGGATATTTATTATCGAATTATTGGCGGCCCGTTATGTTGACGGTGTTTTCCTTTGCCTGGCACGCTTGGAACACCTGGCTGCCGGGATGGCATTCGTTAAACATTTTCTTTCACGCCATTGACGGCGTCTTATTGTATTTTCTTTTAAACCGCCTGTTTTCAAACCGTCTCTTAAGTCTCGTTGTCGCCCTATTATTCGTTGCCCATCCCACACATAACGAAGCCGTTGTCTATGTCAATAGTCTTGGAGATTCACTCGCAACCTTCTTTGTGCTTTCTTCACTTCTGCTTTTTGTGCGCTTTCGTCAATCATCAAAACCCTCATTTTTAAGCCGTAACTATTGGTTTTCACTATTATTCTTTCCAATGGCAGTCATGAGCAAGGAAACCGGGTTTGTGCTCTGCGGATTACTGCCGATGTTAGATTTTATCTTGCTGCGAAACGATAAGTCATTATTGGCGCGCCTTAAAAAAACCGCCTTAACCGCTTGGCCCTTTATCGTAATGGGCATTATTTATATCATCATGCGCGGCACTGTGCTCAATTTTAATAACAGTTTTAATTTCTATAACGAGCAGAATGAATTTACCGCCAGTATTTTTATGCGGCTGTTGACCTTCTTTAAAGCCATGACCCAATATACAGGATTTATATTTTTCCCTTATGAGTTAAAAGTCGAACGTCTGATGCCCTTTGCCCGCTCGCCGTTTGAATGGGATGTTTGTTTAGGCGGCGCCATCGTTGCCATGATGGTTTTTTGCATTTTCAAACTCTGGCGGACACGGCCTTTAATAAGTTTTGGATGCGCCTGGTTTTTTATCGCAATTGCCCCAGCCTCCAACGTGCTGGTACCCATCAACGCCGTCTTATATGAACATTTCCTATATATGCCGATGATCGGTATTGCTTTAATCATTGCACGCCTTGGCTTAACAACGGTTGAAAGATGGGGTTTTCAAAAAATCGGCTTGAGTATTTTCTTATCAATCTTAGTTATTTTCTGCGGCATTAACATCAGGCGCAACCTAGACTGGAGCACGGCCATCGGATTCTACGAACAATTAGTCAAATACGCGCCCAGCTACCGGGTTATTAATAATTTGGGCATGGAGTACGCGGATAAAGGCATCCATGATAAAGCAGAATTTTGGTACAATAAGGCCGTCGCAATGGATCCTTCAAATCCCGTCGGATTCCATAATATTGCCGGCACTTACAGGGACACCGGCAGGCTTGATT
>CAZCHB010000096.1:4141-7597 GCA_964498235.1 uncultured Planctomycetales bacterium | reverse complement strand
ACATTCCCGTATTTAGCCTGCGCTTTTTCGTAGACCTTATCCCAAAACTTTTTGCCTAATCCGCCTTCAGGGTAAATTAACGACGCGGTTAATTGTTTCAGAATATAATCCTGCGCCAACATATCACGGCCCATTTCGGTTTGGCCTAGATTGGGGGCGATCATACGGTCTTTTTCATAAGGAGACAAATTAACCCAAAGGTCTTTTTCAGGAATGGTTAATGCCGCTAAAAAATATTTTATCAGTTTATTAGCCTCTGACAACAATTGCCGCTTTCTCAATGCGTTGTTGTCATCCCGACCTCCAGCAGGAATGTCGGTGAATGCTTTCAGTGCCTGCTCATGGGCGGGTCCTGCCGCTGCGGTTTCCCGTTGATGCTCGTGGCCTGCGCTCCAACGAGATCCCTCCTTCGCGTCACCCGCTTTCACGCTTCCTCGATCTAATACAAATTCAAATTTAAATGGATTATCGGGATTAAGTTTTAGGCCTTTTATTAGCACCGGCTCAAAAGCTGGGCTTAAATGGATCATTGTGCCGGGTTTTGGAAGAATTAAATTATCAGCAAAAGCACCTTGGGAAAAGGTCAATGACGTTAGAACAAAACACATTAATACATAGATAATTAACAAGCCCTGCATCGACCTTTGAACTCCAAATAAAGTGGTTTGGGAAAACGGTTTTCGCTAAAGCAAAGGATACCACATGCCCATAAAAATGCAAACCGAGTAAATTGCCGTAAATTATTGAGATATATTGCCTTAAGAATGAATGTAAAAATAATTTTGTAATTATTATCGAGGGAGAAATTAAGCCAGAGGAATTTGTATATCGACATCAGCGTCATAATTGACACGATTAACGTTAAATCCGAATAAACGCAGGAAATCATCGTTATAACCTTTAACATCAGCTATCTGATTTACGTTATCATTACTGACAATAGCCCATAGTTTAGCCACCTCTGCCTGCACATCCGCGCGCATTTCCCAATCATCAACGCGGATACGGCCTTCTTCATCTGTCGGAACTTTGGCCAACAGACGATTATTATAGAGGCGGTCATGGAAAAGCCTGTAAATCTGGTGGATACAATTTTCATGCACCCCTTTTTCCTTCATCACCTTCATCAACAAGACAAAATACAATGGAATAAACGGAATGGCAGAACTACTTTGCGTGACTAGGGCTTTATTAACAGAGACAAAGGCCCGGCCATTTAATCTTTTCATATTTTCATCTAGTTTGTGCGCGGTCGCTTCCAAATGATCCTTAGCGGCGCCAATGGTGCCGTTGCGGTAAACAGCAGTGGTGACATCAGGACCAATATAAGAATATGCGATAGTCACCGCAGAAGGAGCCAATAAATTTTCCGTTTGGAGGGCATCAATCCATAATTCCCAATCTTCCCCCCCCATTACCTTAATGGTATGGGCCACTTCTTCTTCTGTTGCAGATTCTAATGTCACGGATGTGACTTCATTCTTTTCAAAATCAATGCTTTTATTAGTGTACGGTTTTCCCTTTGGCTTCAGGGTGGACTTGTATAATTCTCCCGTCTTAGGATCTGTACGGCGGGGCGCAGCTAGGGAATAAATAACCAGATCAACTTGGCCTAAATCTTTTTTAATCAGGGCGCAAATATCGTGGCGCATTTGATCAGAGAAAGCATCACCATTGATACTTTTAGAATAAAGCCCTGCTTTCTTAGCAGCCGCATCAAAAGCCACAGAATTATACCAGCCCGCGGTGGCCGTACGTTTACCATCGGACTCACGTTCAAAAAATACACCGATGGTCGCGGCGCCGCAGCCAAAAGCGGCTGTAATGCGTGAAGCTAACCCATACCCATTCGACGATCCTAATACCAATACTTTTTTTGGACCTCCCGCGACAGGGCCTTTGGACCTGATATAGTCAATCTGCTCCTGCACATTTTGGGCGCAGCCCACGGGATGCGCGGTGGTGCAGATAAAACCCCTAATTTTTGGATGAATAACTGGCATAGGTGGTTAAGATATCATAAAGATGTTTTTTTCGCAACAATTACAGTACCTGATGTTGTCAATGCAAAACGCCGGCGGTCTTCTGCCGGATCAAAACCAATCCGGCACCCGTCAGAAATAGTGACGTCTTTATCAATAATCGCATTTTGAATTTGCGCGCCTTGGCCGATGGTCACCCCGTCCATGATCACTGAATTTTTAACCGAGGCGCCATCCTTGACGATCACATTATTAGACACAACCGAATGTTCAATGGCCGCGCTCTCTAAAACACAACCGCTGGCCACCAATGAATTAACCACCGAACCCGGCCTTGCTCCAGTCGTGAAAGCCCGCACCGGCGGATAATGATGGTGGTGGGTGCGCAAAGGCCAAGATTTATCGTAAATATTAAATTTAGGCGTATTACCCAATAAATCCATATTCGCCTGATAATACGAATCACGCGTTCCAATGTCCCGCCAATAAGGGCTGAACGCATTTTCTTTAGCAAAATCATACGCAAAAACCTTACGTTTCTGATCGACCATCTGCGGAATAATATTTTTTCCAAAATCATGATCGGAATTAATTTTCTCTGCGTCAGTATTCAATTCTCCGCGCAAAACATCCACATTAAATAAATAAATCCCCATGGATCCGAAAATAGAACCGGGTTCGGCAGGAACAACCTTAGGCTGCTGGGGTTTTTCCTGAAAACCTACAACCATATTCTGTTCATCCACCTCGACCACGCCGAAATGGATTGAATCTTCCTTAGGCATGGCAATACAAGAAACCGTCATGTCCGCGCCTTTAGCAATATGATATTCAATCATCTTACGGTAATCCATCTTATAGACGTGGTCACCGGCTAAGATCAGGACAAGCTTTGGATTATAATCCTGAATCATGTTCAGGTTCTGGTAAATCGCATCTGCGGTACCGCGGTACCAATCACTGGAGATACGCTGTTGGGCCGGAACCACGTCGATAAATTCACCCAGCTGATTTGAATAAATATTCCATCCTTCTAAAATGTGGCGCTGAAGAGAAAATGATTTGTATTGAGTTAATAAAAAAATACGCCGCAATCCGGAGTTAACACAATTAGACAACGGAAAATCTACGATGCGGTATATACCGCCGAATGGAACAGCGGGTTTAGCGCGGTCACGCGTCAATGGGTCAAGGCGTTCACCTTTCCCCCCTGCTAAAATAAATGTCAATATATCCCTCATTTACGCCTTCTTTTTTAATTTCTGATTTAACTTCTTAATAATATTTCTTATCTTATCATCCTTCGGATTAAGCGCAAGCAAGCGTTCATATTGGGTCAACGCATTCTTATAGTCTTTAAGCTTCTCGTAACTCCATGCTAAACGAAGTCGGGTATGCCGATTATTAGGATCAAGCATGCACCCAATACGGAAATTCTCAAAGGCTTTACGATATTGCTTCTGGCGCGCATTGA
>CAZCHB010000096.1:0-4131 GCA_964498235.1 uncultured Planctomycetales bacterium | reverse complement strand
CATCAGGAGACACTTTAAGCGCCGCGCTTAATTCTTTATAGGCGGCGTCATCAAACCTCAATGCAATCAGCATACGGGCCCTATTAATATATTGAAAAGGGTAAACTGAACGTGATCCAAGCCGCTGTAAATCTAATTGCGGCGGCTGCCATTTTCTTAAATCAATAGCAAACTTATTAATGACAGATTGATGCTGAGGAATGTTTTTTAGAAATATCATCCCATCATCATTAAAATAAACCAACTTCCAGTTCTTTAAACCATAAAAAAGCTTAATGACTGGGATAGGGATATATTGGTTAGCATTATTTAAAAATGCGCCGTTTAAATCATATTTTGCCTGCGCTTCGTTGAATTCTTTCTTACTTCCAGCCTGCCAAATCTTTTGGTAATCCTTAAAAAAAGCGGCCCCATAAACTTCAGTCCGTCCATCAATAAAGACCTTCACATTCGGTGAAGCGCGGCCAATTAAATAGGCCCCGCTATTAAAGTCATTAAAGAAATTTCCTTTAATCTTATGCTCTACAAGAAAATCAGCGGCCTTATAAGGATAACTGCGTTTGGAAACGCCCCCGTATTCACTTTTGCGTTCGTACGTGTCATAATCAAAATACCCGCGGTCACAAATCTGGAGCCCATAATTAAGCATCCAGAATATAAGTATGCATTTGAAAATAATGGCAGTAACTTCTTTAAATTTATTAGAGACAAACCTTAATGGAAGGATATTCTCGGATTTAATATCAAGGCTGTTAACCATGACAACCAAGTACGCCGCGCATGAAAAATAGATTAAATTACGAATAGCCGCTAAAGAAAATAACAAGAAAACCAGCCAGAAAAAGAAAACACTGATATCAATCTTGCGGCGGTTGAAGAAAAAGCTAAACCCTGATATCAAAATAAGTATCCTATAATAGGTATCCCCGCTGAATAACCCACGCTTGAAAGGCTTTTCTAATTCATAAATATGATTAAAAAATATCTTCGATTCACCTGAAGCTTGAAATAAAACCTTCAAGGGATAAACAGCCCCCTCAATAAACATAGGATTGCAGAGACTTGCTAAAACAAGGACAACAAAGATCTGAATCAGCCGTTTAAACTCTCCATCATTTAACCGGCCGATTGAATTCCACTCATAAGGCAGGGGAATCTTGCGTTTTATGCCCTCTGAGGCAATACCAACGGCCGCCAAAATCGGCGCAAAAATAAAAAAACCGTGCATATTCACCCACAGCAATTGAACAAACCCAAGCACCCATAACGCGGCACGCTTATCCAGATGAAGGGCAAGCACATACATATTAATCGCAAAGAATAGGAGACTAAAAATATCAGGACGGATGGTAAATCGGCTTTGGTAGACAAGCATAACCAGTAATAGACAAAAGACTGCCAATCCCTGCCGGTCACGGTGATACGCCAAGACGAGCAGAATCAAAAACGTCATGCAGACAACAAGCACCTGCATGGTGATCAGCCCGTCAAATCCCCACGCTTCTTTAACTAAATAAAGGATAACCTGAAAGAGCCACTCGTGATTGACCCATGGCTTTCCGGCAATCGAACAGGAAAGAACATCATGATCGGGAACAACCTTATGTTCAACAATATATTGTCCCGTCCTCAAATGAAGCCAGAGATCTAAATCTTTAATCTCAAGATTGGAGGCAAAAGCCGTCAATCCAAATAAGACGGCGATGGCTATAAGACCAATTAAATAGTTTAGTTTTTGCCAGAAAAAATCACTCATAAATTTTTAATCAACCGCGTAATTAAGCGCCGCGGATAAAAGTTTACGTGTATACGGATGCTGCGGGTTCTTAAAAACATCACCCGTTAATCCTGACTCCAGCACTGCTCCGGCGCTCATGACCATTATTCTATCACTAAAATGCTCCACCACACGCAGATTATGGGATATAAAAATATAGGTCAAACCTAATTTTGTCTTAAGCACGCGCAATAAATCAAGGATCTGCTTTTGTACTAAAACATCCAATGCAGACGTCGGCTCATCGAGGATTAGGACGGATGGATTCGCCAATAAAGCCCTGGCAATAGCAATACGCTGACGCTGGCCGCCGCTAAATTCATGAGGATAGCGATACAAAATATCCGCCTCAAGCCCCACCGCCACCAACATGTCTTCAATAACCTTACGTTTCATCTCCATAGATAAATTTTTCTGGCCTGTAAACCCTTCATCAAGGATTGCGCGGATAGGATAGATGGGATCCAGACTGCTGTACGGATCCTGAAAAATCATCTGCACTTTCGCAAATGCAATAATCGATCCCGATGATGGCTTAATCAATCCCGCCATCAGTTTGGCCAAGGTGCTTTTGCCGCTGCCGCTTTCACCGACGATGCTTAAGGTCTCACCTTCATTGACAACAAAGCTGACATTATCAACAGCGCGCAATGTCCCAAAGATCTTAGATATGTTCTGAAATTCAATGACCACTTAATAAGCCTCGATTAACGCCTTGGTGTATATGTGTTTAGGTTCCTGCATAATACTACCGGGGATCCCTGATTCAACAATCTTTCCCTGATTCATCACCACAATATCATCCGCTAAATGGGCCGCCATGCCAAGGTCGTGGGTGATTAATAAAATCGACATGCCATACTTTTTATTTAGTTTTTTCAAAAGCTTCATAACCTTAGCCTGGATGATCACATCCAACGAGCTGGTTGGTTCATCAGCTATGACTAAGGAAGGCTTACAGATAATAGCCTGAGCAATCATGACCCGCTGGCACAGGCCACCGCTTAATTGATGCGGGTAACTTTTATAAATGCGCGGAGCATCATCAATCTCAACTAGGGTCAAGGTTTCCAAAATACGGTCATGGCGTTCATTCTTATTAAGCGCCGTATGCGCCGCTAAGGTTTCATCTAATTGCTGACCTAAGGTAAATAACGGATCAAAAGCTGATAAAGGCTCTTGAAATACCATGCCGATGGCGCCGCCCCTTACCTCTCGCATTGCCTGTACCGACAATAAAGCAATATCTTTTTCATTTAAAAAGATCTGCCCCCCCGATAAACTCATGGCTTGAGGCAATAATCTTAAAATTGCCATCCCAAGCGTGGTCTTACCGCTACCGGAACCGCCAACAATAGCAGTGATGCGGCCTTGGCCGATCTCCATGGATACATTGTCCAAGATCTTAGCCTGTGCAGTATTAACAGATAAATTTCTAATCGATAATAATGCTTTCATTTCTTAACCGTAGGATCCAAAGCATCCCGTATCCCGTCTCCAACGACATTAAAACACACCACCGTCACAAAAATCAATAGACCGGGCAATAGAATCCAGGGTGCAAACTGGATATGTACAATACCCATGGCTTCCGTCAACAGATTTCCCCAACTGGGGATCGGGTCTTGTATGCCTAAACCAATTAAACTTAAACCGGCTTCCCCCAGAATATAACCGGGAATGGCCAGCATTACGGCAACTAAAGAATATGAAATCGTATGCGGCAGGATATGCCGGATGATGATAACAATGTCTGGTACACCTAATAATTTGGCGGCCGCCGCATAATCACGCTCACGCAAGGAGAGCGCCATCCCCCGAATAACCCTGGCTAATGACGCCCATCCGATTAATGATAAGATAACCACGACCGTAAAAAAAATCTGGACTGAATTAAAATTATCCGGCACGGCAGAACGAAAAGCCAGCATCAAATAAAATCCCGGCACCAGCATAAACATTTCACACAGGCGCATTAATATTGCATCAACCATGCCGCCGTAATAACCGGCAATCCCCCCGACTATCAACCCAAGCGTAAATGAGATTAAGACACCGATTAAGCCGATTGATAATGAAATGCGCGCGCCATATAAAAGCCGTGAAAGTAAATCTCGGCCGCGGCTGTCTGCCCCTAATAAATATAAACGCCCCGGCGCCTCCACTGAAACCAAGCGGCCCTGACTAAAAAATTTAAGCGGGTATTTCTCTGCCGGCACATCAACATAAATCCGGCGGTGATTGTCATCAAAGGTTAGTTTTTGTCCCACCACATACGGCCGCGCCAAACGGCCTTTTTCAATAAACTTAATTGATGAGGGCGGCGCGTAAGAATAATTACGGTCTTCATCCGA
>CAZCHB010000095.1:0-7684 GCA_964498235.1 uncultured Planctomycetales bacterium | reverse complement strand
TGCTAAAGCCCAAACGCACCGCATCCCCTTTCCCTTTTCCCTCCTGCCTATATAATTTGATGTCCTTCTTAGGGTATGCTTTCATCACACGTTCAACTTCTTCATACGTACCATCCTTGGAATGCCCTTCAACAAAGATAAATTCTTGATGCGTCCCAAAAACGGGCGTTCGGCTCACAGCATCTTCAATATTGCCGCGTTCATTACGGCATGGGACTAAGATGGTTACTGAATACTCTTTATCTTGATTAAATAGGGGGCGGGCAACAATAAAATGGTTAAGTGTCAAGGCATTAATGACAGGCAGTTTAGCAATATAGCGGTTGACTAAATAACTTAACCCCCAGATATTAACAGGGAAAAGAATGATGCGTTCACGCTTGACTGGCTCGTATCCGGCCAAATTTAGAAAGTTAAATATATCCTGCCATGTCAACCAGTTACCAATGCGCTCTTTTTCTTTCAACCCAAAGAATTCAGCAATCTTTAAAAGATATTGCCAGAAATAACTGTAATACTCAATAATGATGCGGGTGTCTTTATGACAAACCCCGCGCAAATCTTCCAAGAATTGCTGGACATCTTCTGTTTTCCCTAAAGTCCCTTCACAAATGACATAATCATACGTTTGGGAAATATCCCGCGGGGCCTTAATCTTCTCAGACCCCAACCTAAGAACCTTACTGCCTTCAGGAATAAAATACCGGTATTGTTTTTCCCTCAGATCATAATAATACCGCTTAAAATCAGTCATTTTTACCTTAAGAAAAAAATTAATCTCTACAAGCTTTGCTTGAAAGAGCGAAACAATGTTGATAAGCTTAACAATATTAAAATAAAAACTAATATATTACAATCTAAAATATGAAAGTAATTACCTCAACAAAAGCCTTCTTTTGCGTTTTTCTAGGTTCCATCCTATATTGGGGCTACCTCGCCTATTCTTCCCGGATGGAAATTTCTTGCGATGCCATTGGGTATGAAGCGCTTGGAAAGCTTTTAATGACAAAGGGATTTATTCCTGCGTATTTTGAACATGACGTTAATCGGGAAGTCATTTATCCTTTGATTATTTCTATCGCCATGCATATTGAGCGTCTCATGGCCTTTCCTTATACTAAGATCATGGCGATTTACGGTGTCTCCATGCTTTGCTTAACCCAAATCCTAATCTACAGGCACTTAAAATTATTAAATATCCGTCCTCAAGTCTCTCTTGCGGTTTTGATTTATTTTGCCCTATCACCCGCTATCAATAACACGGCTTTCAGCTTATATTCTGAAATTGCTGTTTATCCATTTATTCTGGGCATTAGCCTAATTAGCCTGCAAATAATGCGTCATATATCCAGCGGCTGGTCAATGCCGGTCATCCTGTGGAGTTCATTGCTCGGCCTATGTTTTACAGCCCTTACCCTCATCAAAGCTGTTTTTGAGGTGATTGCGCCGCTTTATACGGCGGCACTCATCATCATTATTCTCCTGACGATGAAAAAATCCAAGACACCTAACGTACTGCCCATTGGATTAGCCGTTCTTTCTTTTTTGCTATTTTTTTTCGTCCCCATCCTTCAATACAAAGGGCTCAATAAGACCTATAACGGGCATTTTGCCATCACTAACCGTGCCTCATGGGCATTATATGGCAATACAGCTCGGCGGATGGAACCCCTGGATACGAAACGATTGCTAAGCGCCTTAGCCTACGCACCCGGCGAAGGTCTATGCACGGCGTTTTTTTCACCCAAAGAATGCTCATTTTGGTCTTTTACAAAATCAGATGAATTCGGCATGACAAAGAATAATGAATTATTAAGTAAATACGGCGCCGGCGAAAAAATAGAAAAAGAATTGGTCCATCTATCGGTTGAGAAAGTCTTGAGCAATCCTGTTCAGTATACATTTTTAAACACCGTTGAAGGCATAAAAATGTTCTTCTGGGAATCAACACAAATTGGATTTGTGGCCTACCCTAAATGGCTCGCCAATATTTACGATAACGCTTTCATCAAGAATATGCTTCGCCTGATTATCTCTTTAATGACCCTTATATCTATCGTTATTGTATGGTTCCACTGCCTTTCCCGGAAAGCCCCAATGGAATTATTACCCCTGAACCTTCTGATACTGCTCTATATTACCGCGTATTCTTTCTTTTTTATCTTAACCCGCTATGCTTTGCCTATCGCGCCATTATTTCTAATTTGCATCGCATACACCATCAACTTTGTATATAATAGTTCCCATGCAAAAAATAATCGACCTGTTTAAAACAAAACCCGTCACGATATCTTTTGAACTCTTTCCTCCTAAAACGCCGGAAGGTTACGTAAAATTACAGGATACAATCGCTAAACTATGTGCTTTAAAACCTGATTTCTTTTCCTGCACCTACGGGGCCGGCGGCGGCAGCCGTGAAAAAACCATTGATATCGTCGAATATATCCAGCACCAGCACCACATTCCGGCGATGGCGCATTTAACCTGCGTCTTACACACCCGGGATGAAATTAAGAATATCCTAAGCGAAATGAAACGCCGCGGCATTATGAATATCTTAGCCCTGCGCGGAGACCCCCCGCGGGAAAACCCCCAATGGAAAGCGGGAACGGACAATTTTCAATATAGTTCTGACCTGGTTAAATTTATCCGGGATCATTTCGGCAATTATTTCGGAATTGGGGTGGCAGGATTTCCTGAAGGTCATTTACTTTCACCCAACCGCGAAGCTGACGCACTGATTCTCAAGAGCAAGATTGATGCCGGGGCTGATCTTGTTATCACCCAATTATTCTTTAATAATCAGGATTATATTGACTATACGGCCCGGCTTAGAAAGATCGGCGTAAACGCCCGGGTCATTCCCGGTATTTTGCCCATCATGGATTATAATGCCCTCGTACGTTTTTGCGGCGTGTGCGGCGCCGCGATCACACCTGAAGTCCACGCAATTTTTAAACCCATCGCTGATAATCCTGAGAAAACACAAGAAGCGGGCATCCAGTTTGCCATCAAACAATGCCAGGATCTTTTGAAAAACGGCGCCCCCGGACTGCATTTTTATACCCTTAACAAACTAAGCCCAGTTGATATCATTCTTAAAGCCCTTCAATAATTTTGTTTGACTTTTCAATCCTCGTTGAATAGACTAATGTCTAGTTGAAAGCAATGATGTTTGCAACTTCTTAAGCATGGCCTTGTTGGTCAGCGTCAAATCTTAAGGTTTCATTAATTTAAGGAGGAAGCAATGCTTTCAACATGTATCAAATCAATTATTAGTTGTCTTACCGTATCCGCTGTTGTATTAACCGCCTCACCAAGTTTTGCCCAAGATTCATTTAAACAAAACAAAATCGTCGAAACACCTGCTGGGATTGAAGTCTACCCTGCAGAACATGATGTTCCTATGCTGGCCCAGGCTGAGACAAGCGTTGCCCCTGTAGCCGTCTCGCCCGCTGCGGAAACAGTAGCTTCAGCCCCTGAAACAGCCGAAGCGCCCGCTGAAGAACCGGTTTATTTAGTCAGCGACCTGATGAAAAAATACAATATTAATTTCAGCGGAAGCACCACCCTTGATTTTTTCTCAAGTTACATTTGGCGCGGCCAATCCTTAGATCGTGATAGCGTGGTTCAGCCGGGCATCAGTTTTAGCTTAAACGAACTGACAGTCGGGTATTGGGGTAATTGGGATGTTGACAGCAGGGACACCCTAAGTTCAGGCGAGAGCGATTATTACGTTTCGTTAACAAAAGCCATCACTGATTATTTAACAGTCAGCGTTGGGCACACTTGGTATGGTTTCCCGGGATACCATACAAATTCAAAAGAAATATACGCGTCAGTAACCTTAACAACGCTTCCCTTGACTCCAGTTTTCTTTTTCGCGCATGATTACGATGAAGGAAAAATAAACTTGATGACGGGAGAACGAAACGGTGAAAGCAATTATTATGCCTTGAGCTTAAGCCAGAGCATTCCTTTAATCGCAAAGTACGGGACAAGCCTTGAACTTGGTACTACCATAGGCTATGTTGACCATCAATGGTTAGCCGGCCAAGGCTGGCATGTAACACCAAGTGTTGGGCTGAAGATTGCCCTGGCAAAGAACATTACCATTACACCTACGATGGGTTATAATTTCCCATTGGAAGACTTAAAAGACCCAAATATCGGCAACCAAAACAATAAATTCTTCAGCGCTGTTAAGACGGCGTATTCATTCTAGAACAAAAGAAGGGACACCCAAACGGGCGTCCCTTCTTTTCTAAAATATTATTAATTAAAACTCAACGCCTGCGCGCGCGCCGATTTCTGTTGAGGTATTCTTAGGTTCATAACCAAATCGCTGACCTAGCGGTGTTTGATATGCTTTAATATCAGAGTCTTCAATGCTCCAATAACGAATATATGGCTCAAACAGAAAATTAATACTTTCTGTATTCTTTAGAAATTTAATACTTCCCCTGACACCAAAACCTTCATCCTGCGTATTCTCCAAATCAGTATATCCGGCATATTGACCAAGAAGGCTGTCTTGATAACCTTTTAGGAAAATATCATATTCAGCATTAAGAACCATTTTCCAACCTTCAGCTAGATTGAAACGGAAATTAGCTCCAATTGGCAAATAGAAATACTGCGATTGGCGGTCGTAAGCGGTAGCACCCGTTGATGTTATTTCACCGCCGGAATTATCATAGAACCAACGGTAACCAAAACCAACATAAGGCGTTAAATATGTTTCACCCATGGCGATTTCACGGCCAATCCACAAACGGGTCTCAAATAAGTACTGATCAATATTATCAAGCGTCCCTGAACCTTCATAATCAAGGAAACCAAAATTGAAATGCGTATCGGCATGCAATACATTAAGGATTGATGTAAATGCATTAGTTTGCGTGGGGCGATATTCATAACTCCCAAAGACCCCATACATCATCCCCTTATCCGTCACATCCATATCAGGTTCTTCATATGTGATGTATGAAATTTCCGGAGCCACTTCAAATTGATGTTCCTTAACAATATCAGGCGACATTGAAACATAAGGCGCTGCTTCTTCAACTCTTCTTGGTTCCTCCGCACTCACAACAATCTTTTCTTGAGCCTCATCCTTGTATTGGCTCATTGTTCCCATTCTTTCTTCCAACGAGGCCAATTGCTGGCGGTTATCCGCGGCTTTTGCTTGTAAATCCCGGATCAAATCTGAAGTTTCTTGAATCCGGCGGTAATTCGCATCACTTTCTGCGGCTGTCTCCTCACAAAAAGCTTGCGTGCAAACAGAGAAAACAAATACTCCAACTGATAAAAATTTAATAAATCTTGACATAATATTTCCTTTCTATTGATAAAAAATTGCCACTCTTATGATTACTATACTGTGAAAGCTACTACTATTCTCAATAATGCGTCCGTGCTTTTTTGATATAAACGATTCTTTTTCTTCATCCAGCAATGGAAAAAACTATAACACAAAAAAGAAATAATCTAAAGATGTTGCTCTTTCAATTGTAGGCAACTGCATTTTTATTATCTGAAACGCCCCCAACAACTAAGACATTCTCTCCGGGAATTAAAAAGCACTTATCAGACAATCTCAAAAAACTCAATCTATCTCCATTAATCGTTTCTAAAAACGTTGCCATCTCTCCAAGAATCTTTGCATACCCCTCTATAGGTTGAAAACGCAAGACTGCATGTGGCTCTGCAATAGATGGATTACGATATACGTCATAAGACGCGCATCCCCCAAACAACAAAATCAAGAATATAGATCCAATAAAATTCATTTAACTTGCTTTCTTAAAAAGTTGAGGCAACCCCGAAATTCTACACAAATTGAATTATGTTGTGTCCCCTTCTCCCTCAAAATTATCACAATCCAGGTATATGTGGATAACAAAACCACAACAAAATTGTTAGAATAATGGATCCTATTAAATCAAATTGGAATTTAAACTTATTAAAATAAGAAGCGCTAATAAGATTAATAACCACCAATAAATATGACAATATTTTTAATTCATTTATTATGTTGCCCCAAGACTTAGGCTTTATGCCAGTAAAAGCTAATAACAACCATAAAAGGTAGGGAATAATAAGAATCAACACTTCAGCCCAATGCCATCTAAAATTATTATGTGTAAAATAATATATTAAACCAATTCCAAGAATTGCTGGCCAAGCAAGTTCAAAATATAACTTTAAAAATCCGATAATATCCATGGTATCAAAAATATCCTCTATCTTGCTCCTTGTGGAACAAATCCTAATTGTTCTTTATAAACGGATAAATTCCCTCCACCGCCATACACAACTTGCGACACCGCATAATTACTATTTCTTGATAACGGATTATACTGCTGTCCAAGATAAGCCTTTTCATACAGCGTTTTTGCTGTCACTAAACCAGTCTTATTTACAGCCAATGTAACTTCTTTCAGATTCGATCTTGAGGATAAAAATGATTCCGTTCCAAACAATGACCCTTCTCCATTTATCTCAATTTTATTTGTTATTGCATCAGGGCCCATTTCCCAAGAACCAGGCCTCCCCCTTGTATACAAATGTCTTGCTACGCCTCCTGTTTCAGTGACCGGCCTTGAACCAACAATGACAGTCTCATTAAATCCAGATCGAATACTATATTTATTTAAAAATTTCATTTGAGACTGAAACATTTCATCTCTTGAATTACCATGCAACACATCCTGCCATCCCTGCATATAAGAACCTTGTATAACAGCACCCGTTCCTGCCCCTATTGCTGCTCCCATTCCTCCCGCTTTAAATGCTTCTCCAACACTTTGACCACTTGCTAAAGCTGCCCCAAATCCTGAACCAAAACCACCCATTCCAAATTCAACAGCTCCTATAACCGCCCCTCCTGCAAAATTCCATGCAGACTCACCCATACGTGCGGCTAACCCTAATGACAAACCTTTACCTATTGCTCCAAATACTGCTCCTCCTACAATTCCTCCCGCAAATCCAAGCATACTTCCTGTCTTAGCCGCCGTATAAGCACTGATACCCATATTAACGGCCCACATCACTGGAGCTAAAGCAGGAATTGCTATTGATACCACTGTAGCTACTACACCAACAACACTACTCCAAAACTTCTTCCACCAACTCTTATGCCCACTGGGATCAATCATGTTAATAGGATTGTTAAGGCAGTATGAATACCTATTAAATTCCTGCGGATTATTCGGTCGAGGCACAATCGTATCCGCCGTAATAAATCTCCCCAACTTCGAGTCATAGTACCGCCCCCCAAAGTAAGACAGTCCTGACTCATCATCAAATGCCTTATCATGAAAATAATTCCAATTAACAGGCAGTTTATCGCCGAACTTTTCGAAGCGGCTGATCTTGCCGTATGGGTCGTACTCTGTCAAAGAGCGGGTGATACCGGTTTTATCGGTCATCACATTTGTTGAGCCTAGGTGGTCTTGATGGTAAAAGACGATTTCTGGATTCCCGACTGAAACACTCGGGAATGACACACCTGCTACACGGGTGTTCCCTAAGAAAATGCTTTTGGTCTTGCGTTGTGCTTGACCTGTTGCTGAGTCTTCAATCTCATACAGGTTGCCCACATACACACTGGTGATCGTCTGTACGGTACTACTTGTAAAGACCGGCGCTCCTAATTGCGTGACTAATAAGCCATACG
>CAZCHB010000094.1:0-7712 GCA_964498235.1 uncultured Planctomycetales bacterium | reverse complement strand
TGACGGTTTTTTTAACACCTGAAACAAAACCATTTTATGGAGGCACGTATTTTCCTCCGTATCCAAAATGGGGTGCGCCTGGTTTTAAGGATTTGCTTATATCGGTCGCGCAAGGATGGAAAAATAACCGTTCAGATATTTTGGCATCTTCACAGGAGATTACAGATTTATTGCAGGCTAACTTTTCAGGGGAAGCCCAATCTACGCAACATTTGAGCACGGGTATTTTTGACAAAGCATTTCAAGCCTTGTCTAACCAGTTTGATGAACTTAATGGCGGTTTTGGCACGTCACCTAAGTTTCCGATGGGGCATAATATAATGTTATTGCTTAGAATTTATAAGAATTCTAACAATCAGCAAGCCTTAAACATGGCTGAAAAATCATTATCAGCCATGGCCTATGGCGGGATTTATGATCATTTAGGCGGAGGTTTTCATCGGTATTCGACGGATGCTAAATGGCATTTGCCTCATTTTGAAAAAATGCTCTACGATCAAGCTTTGCTTATTATTGCTTATGCTGAAGCGTATCAGGTTACAGGCAATCTTTTATATGCTGGTATTGTTAAAGAGACGGTTGGGTATTTATTGCGGGATATGCAGTCTGTTGAAGGGGCTTTCTTTTCAGCGGAAGATGCAGATAGTCAGGGCAGGGAAGGTTCATTTTATGTATTCTCATTTCAGGAGATCACGGATGTTCTTGGAAAAGAGGCTAAGGCATTTTGTCAGGCTTATGGTGTGAAAGAGGGGGGAAATGTTGCCCATGATCCTCAAGGAGAATTTTCTGGCAAAAATGTGTTATTCTATAGTAACAGGGATACGGTTCAAGAAGAGGATTTAGGGCATTTAGAAGAAGCTAAAGCGAGATTATTGGCGTACCGATCCAAACGTGTGAGGCCGCATTTAGATGATAAGGTATTGGCTGACTGGAATGGTCTTTTAATAGGCGCGTTGGCTTTTGCAGGAGCCGTATTAGGCCGGCAGTCCTATATTGACGCGGCTGTTAAGGCGGCTGATTTTGTTTTGGCACGGTTAATAAGGGCAGGAAGAATTCTTCACCGTTGGCGGGATGGGCAGGCTGATATTGATGGGATGTTAGATGATTACGTCTTCACGGCATTTGGGTTTATAAATTTATATGAGGCGTCAGCTGATGCCAAGTATTTAGAGGCAGCTGTTAGTTTGACAGAAGAAATGATAGAATTGTTTAAAGATGAAAAAGGGGGAGGTTTTTTTATGACGGCATATGATGCCTCTGACTTGATTGTCCGCCCTTTGGAGGTTTATGACGGAGCGCTGCCGTCCGGAAATTCTGCGGCGGCTTACGTGTTGATGAGATTATTTTACTTAACACATAATAAGAAGTTCAAGGATTATGCAGAGGGGGTGTTTCAACGTTTTGATGAAATAGTTTCCAAATCTCCTTCTGCCTATTCATTTTATTTGTCGGCTTTTTATTTACATCAAAACCCCCCGCTCGAGATAAAAGTTCAAGGAAGATGTCTGGATCATACATCCATTGCTAATATTCAGAAAGTAGTGTATAAACATTTTATGCCAAATAGAGTGCTAAGCTATGCTAGGACAGAGGGGGCTATGCAATTAAGTGTTTGCCGAGAGGGTGTTTGTTTACCTGCTGTCTTGGATGCGGCTTTATTGGATTCATTATTAGCCTGATAGGAGAAAAAGGATATGATACGCCTTTTATTCATAAGCCCATTTATCATTGCATTTATTGTTTGTATTTATTTAATACGCCTTTCAATAGACCGGGCCAATAAGCCAAAAGTTGATTTGGTTGCTATTGACAAAAACATTGATAAGCCGGGGTTTATGACGCAGGAAACAATTAATCGCCGAAAGATGCAAAAGTTTTCATTAATGGTGCGTGATGGTATTTCCAAGATCAGGGAAGATATGAATTTTATCGATGAACAGCGCCAGCGCTTGGCAGATAAAATCACAGACCAAGCTAATACCCTTGATGATCAGCGCCGTCGCACCCAAGCTTTAAAAGATGCGTTAGCAAATAAGAATAGTTTAGGCGTTAATGTTGATATTATGCGCATACAGAGCATTGTTGATGCGCTGGAAGCGCAAAATCAGGTTTTGCGTGATGGAGGCAATCGTTTAGTTGAGTATAATAAGCAAGTCCGTGAAGGATCAGGCAGTATTAATAAGCAATTGCTGATGGTTAATCTTGATGAGGCGGCTAATCAAGACTTGACCAAAGATCGCTTAGAAGTATTGCGTAATCAATCGTTATCACTTTTAGAAAAGCAAAGCATGTTCGCGGAGCAGACTAGCGACTATTTTAATCGGGCACATGATACGACTCAAGGAATTACGGAGCAATTGTTAGAAATAAGTAATCGTCTGGATTCTTTGCCAAATTATAAAGAATCTGATTTGGGTAAGAATACTCAAGAGCTCATTGATACCCAGAATAAAATGATGTCTAAATTAAGAGAAAATAAGGAAAGGGTTCAACATCAACAGGGACTTATAAAACGCCAAATGGAGAATTATCGTCAACGCATAGCCGATGTAATGGCGGACACCAAGGTAAAGATTGAAGACGCTCGTCAGAAATCGGCAGATCTTAAGCAGGCGAACAAGGATCGCGTCGCTGATCAAATAGAACGTATCCGCCAACAGCGGATGGATCGCCAGAATTAAAACAATAACCCTAAGGAAAGTATATGAAAGTTCTAAAGTTTATTTTGATTGCTCTTGCTGCTTTAACTGTATTGGCGCTTGTCGCGCTTTTTATTTTTATAAAGACATTTGATTTAAATAAATATTTGCCTGAAATCACAAAGTCAGCTTCTGAAGCTATGGGGTCGGCGCTGTCCATTGAACGGGCTGACTTAAATGTTACGTTCAAAGGCATTGTCTTAGATTGCACAGGGATTCGTATCACAAGTTTGAAGCCGGGTTCAGCGCCTTTTGTGGAAGTTCAGAAAGCTCACGCTGGCCTTGAGTTAGCCCCGTTTATCTTTAAACAAAAAATTGATTTTAATAATATTGAGATTTTGGATATTCGCGTCAATATTGACGATCCAAAGGCGCCGATCCGTTTGGTGATTCCGAAAATGAATGCGCGTGTCAATAATTTTTCATTGACCGAGCCTTACTCAGTAGGGGTTGATTTTGTTTTTGCTTCTGATGTTGAGAATATGCATGCCGACGCATTAGTTAGGTTAAATTCTAAAGCGGGCCAAGTGATTGTTTCCGAGTTTAAATTTAGGAGTGACCTCTCCCAGATTAATATGAGCCGTATTAAAGAAATTACGCCTGCTTTAGCACAGGCTGTTCTTCCTGTTTCTATTTCAGGAGACTTGACGGCAGATGTTACGCATTTGGCAGCTGGGGCAAAAGGTTTAGAAGGTTTGCAGGCTAAGGTAACCCTAGAGGATGCGGGGGCTAATCTGAAAGAATTACTGACGCCTATTACAAAGGCCCGCGTGGAAGCAGACATTAACCTAAATACGATTAATATTATTGAATCCCATTTGCATATCAATGAAGGCGCCGTCACTGCGCAAGGGCAGATTAAAAACTATATGGGCCTTCCCCAAATTATATTGAAGGGAAATATTGAGGAAATAAAGATTGAAGACATCATCGACCAAGCCAAACAGCCGGTTGTATTAAAAGGCAAGATCGTAGCTAATGGTAATTTGACTGCTCAAGGCTTTAATCCCGAGGTATTCTTAAGAAGTTTAAAAGGACAAGGTGAGTTTTCAGTCAATGAAGGCGTTATTGAAAAATTAAACATACTAAAGACTGTCCTTGGGCCGACATTAAATCTTGTGCCGGGATTAGCCGATAGTTTGGATTCGTTGATCACGGGAGGGCTTAAGGAAAAGTTTGGGGCAGATGCGACGCTGTTTGAGAATGTTCAAGGAAGGTTTACAGTAGAAGATTCAGTGGTGTATCTTGATGAAGCCATGGCCTCCACTAAAGCCTTTGAGCTAAATGCCAAAGGTACAGTGGGCTTAAATATGAAAACGGATGTGTTAACGTCAATACTGCTTTCTAAAGACATCTCCGATGACCTGTCTAAAAAGGTTGAACAGTTAGGGTATTTGCGCGATGAGAGTAACCGCATTAAGATTGGTGGTCAGGTGAGCGGTGTCATTCCTTCCATTAAGTTTATGCCAAATGTTGAGTTCAAGAATGTGGCTAAGAATGCGATCCTTGATGAAGGCAGTAAACAGTTGGAAAAGGTTATTGAAAAGAACCCTGAAGTCGGAGCTATTCTTGATTCTGTTTTTGGCGGGACAAAAAGCGATGCCTCTGCTGATCCGGATGCACCAGCCGGGGATAGTAAAGATAAGGCCAAGAAGGCCATCAATAGCGTATTAAATAGTATTTTTAAATAAGGAATATCTTATTCCTGATTAGGTGTTCACGTATGCCTTGTTCTGATTCTTCTTCAGGTCTTAATATCCGTTTAACTGTTGATGAGAAATTGGATGCCTTTAAGTTTGCCAAGATAACCTGTTCAAGTGAAATAGGCGGTGAGACGGGTTTGTCTGAATTTTGCCGTGGTAAAAGCCCAGAAGAAGTCTTGGGCTTAGACTTTTATATGGTGCGGACCGTTCTTAATTTAAATAGCGACGAGGAGCGTCAGTTTATCATGTATTTAGAATTAGATGCGTTAAAAGCAGGCCTTGCGCAATATTTAGGCATTGACCATCCATCCATTGATCGTGACCGCTGCCGGATTTCTTCCATTGAGCATTCAGGGGAATATATTGAGATTGCGGAGATTATCCTACCGCCTAAAGAACTGCCTAAAATCCTGCCGTGTTCCTTAAACGAGCGTAAGGGCGTTTAAGTTTTTTCTT
The DNA here is from genome assembly GCA_964498235.1 of uncultured Planctomycetales bacterium. GTDB lineage: Bacteria > Omnitrophota > Gorgyraeia > Zapsychrales > Fredricksoniimonadaceae > JACQQW01. The sequence goes on along the minus strand of CAZCHB010000094.1, from coordinate 2,854 downwards.
TACCCTTGGCCATCAAGACTTTTCCGGTACGCACCATTTCAACCGTATACTTTTTCATTATGCCCTCAAATTCATTGAGCTCTTGAGTAGTGCCGGTTTGTTCGATGATATGATAGCCTTCGGCTGTATCATCGATTTTTACATGATACTTGCGGGAATGTTTCGTGACAAAGGCCTTAACCGCAGGGGAAGCTTTGACTTTAAGTAAGGCTAATTCTTTTTCCACGGAATGAGTGGTGTCATGTTCGCCGCAATGGATGACATCAATTAATTTAGACACATTCTTGATAATTTGATCAAGCGTCTCTAAATCACCTTTGGCGGTGATGGTCATCCGGGAGTATTTTGGATTAACTGTTGGTGAAACAACAAGTGAGTCGATGTTGTAGCCTCGGCGGGCAAAGACTAAGGCGATGCGCACCAGCACGCCTGGTTTATTGGCCACTAAAACGCTGATTGTATGTATATTGGGGGTGATCATAGTAATCCTTATGTTGAGCCTGTTGGTTTTTCCATTTTCTCTGTCGGCTTTTCAATAATCATATGATAGGCAGATTTTCCAGCCGGGATCATAGGGAACACATTATCCTCCTTGATAACTTCCGCGTGGATGATGCAGGGGCCTTTGTAAGCCATGGCTTCCTTCATCACTTTTTCACAGTTTTCCACCTTGTCGATATGGAAACCTTTAACGCCGTAGGCTTCGCCTAATTTGATGAAATCCGGGTTACCTTCCAGATCCACGCCTGAGAGGCGGTTGTCGAAGAAGAGTTCCTGCCATTGGCGCACCATCCCTAAATATTTATTATCAATGATAAGAATCTTAACCGGTAATTTGTTGATGGCCATGGTGGATAATTCACATAAGGTCATCTGGAAGCCGCCGTCACCGACAATGGTCACAACCAGTGCATTAGGGTCGGCAAACTGTGCGCCGATAGCAGATGGGAAGCCGTAACCCATGGTTCCAGCGCCGCCGGAAGATATCCAGTAATTACCTTTATCGCTTAGGTAGAACTGAGCGGCCCACATTTGGTGCTGGCCCACGTCAGTGGTCACGATCGCTTTGCCTTCAGTGACCTTGTAACAGGTGTCAATAACGCGTTGGGCCGTTAATCCGCCTTTATCAGAATATTTTAAAGGGAATTCGTTTTTATAGTAGGAAATTTCCTTAAGCCATTCTTTTGTATCTAATGGCTCTACTAATTTAACTAATTCTTCGACCACGTCTTTCGCTTCACCGACCACCCAAGCATCAGGTTTGATAATCTTATTGATTTCAGAGAAGTCCATGTCGATGTGCAGTTTTTTCGCGCCTACGCAGAATTCTTTTGTATTGCCGTTAATGCGGTCGTCCCAGCGGGAGCCGATGGATAAGATTAAATCGCAGTTAACCAAGGCTTTGTTTGCGTAAGCTGTCCCATGCATCCCTAACATCCCAACGGAAAGGGGATGAGTTTCAGGAAATTCACCTTTGCCTAACAATGTATTCGTGACGGGTGCTCCTAATTTTTCTGCTAATTTCTTAATAGCGGCGCCAGCTTTAGAAATCACCGCACCATGGCCAATGAGCAATAAAGGCTTCTTAGAGCCTTTAAACATCTTGGCCATTTTAGCAATATCAGATTTATTTGGTTTTGCCGGTGTTTTATAACCGGGGATGTCCATTTCAGGGTCAAGGCTGTCGCCGGTAAAAGACGCCGAGGTGATGTCTTTGGGTAGGTCAATGAGCACAGGTCCTGGACGGCCGGTGTTACAAATATGCCACGCTTCTTTGATGATGCGGGGGATATCGTTGGTATTCTTAACTAAATAGCTATGTTTGACAACCGGCATGGTAATGCCTGCGATATCTGCTTCCTGAAAGGCATCCTTACCAAGCATAGAGGTAATGGTTTGGCCGGTTAAGACGATCATCGGCACCGAGTCCATCATGGCAGTCAGGATGCCGGTGACGGTATTAGTTGCTCCAGGGCCGGAGGTCACCAAGACAACACCTGGTTTTCCGGTCACACGGGCATACCCATCAGCAATATGGGTTGCGCCTTGTTCGTGGCGGGTCAAAATCAGTTTAATTTTTGAGCCGACTAAGGCATCAAATATGGGAATTGCTGCGCCTCCGGAAAGACCCCAGATATATTCGACGCCAAAATTTTCTAAACATTTAACCAGCGCTTGCGCGCCGTTGATTGGCATTTTAGCTGTTGTTTTAGAGATTGTTTTACTCATATAAATCCTTTTGTTTTTGACTCATTCAAAGCAAAGGTGTAAAGCGGTCATCATACCATATTTTTAATGGGGGTGCCAATGGAATTCGTTAAGTCAATTATTTGAGCAAAGAGGCTAATTCGCCGTTTTCATGCATCTCAGTCACGATGTCACAGCCGCCGATAAATTCACCATTAATGAAGATTTGAGGCAGGGTTGGCCAATTGGTAAATTCTTTAATGCCTTGGCGGATTTCTTCGCTGGCAAAAACATTGTAATCCTTGATAGGATGGCCGTAGGAGGCAAGGATCTGGACTGCGCGTCCGGAAAATCCGCATTGGGGGGCTTGTTGTGTGCCTTTCATATAGATGACAATCTTATTTGTTTTTATGTCGTTTTCAATTTGTTTGCGTAATTGGTCAGTTAACATATTGGTCTTTAACCTCATTCCATTTGGTTGGTGTGAATGTTTTTAATCCTAATGCGTGTACAATTGAAAAAATGTCCTTGATGGCGGTCATGACCATTTGTTGTTGCTTAAAAACCGGCATGCCTTCAAAAGATGGAGAGATGACCAAGGCTTGCAGATGCTGACCGTCATTCATCGGATCCAAAACATAGGCGGTGCTGTTAGGACCGGCGATCT